>JASKZU010000076.1 GCA_030147455.1 Planococcus sp. (in: firmicutes)
GGAGTCCCGCATATTAAAGCAGCAACCGATGCGGACCTATACCGTGCGCAAGGCTATGTGCAAGCACAGGATCGTTTGTTTCAAATGGATTTGTCCAGGCGCCAAGCAAGCGGTCGCCTCGCTGAAGTTATCGGCGAAGCAGCCATTGATACCGACAAGCACTTCCGCACATTCAGCTTAAGGCATGCAGGCGAGGCTTCATGGGAGGATTACGGCGATGAGGCGAAGCAAGTGCTCGAATGGTATGCCGAGGGAGTGAATGCATTTATCGAGCAAGCCAAAAAGGAAGGGCAGCTCAGTTATGAATTTGCGCTGCTGGGGTACGAACCGGAACCTTGGACGCCGGTAGACTCGCTGGCCATCGGGAAATTCATGGCATACGATCTCGGCGGCAACTGGAATTCGCTTGCTGTCCGGCACTGGGCGCTGAACGAATTTCCGGAAGCCAAGGCGCGCGAATTGTTCATTGCTTACCCGGAAGATGCACCCGCCATTTTAGAGGCGAACCGCAAGGAGCAAGTGACGGTGGCCGGCGCTTTTGAACCGGATGTTATCCCGGCTGAATTCAACGGCAGCAACAACTGGGTTGTTGCCGGCAGCAAAACCGAAAGCGGCTTGCCGCTGCTTGCAGACGATCCGCATCTCGGGCTCAGCACGCCGTCGATTTGGTATCAAATGCATCTTCAATCACCTGAACAAAATGTCAGCGGCGTTATTTTCGCGGGAATTCCGGGCATCATTCTCGGACACAACGAGCAAATTGCCTGGGGAGTAACCAATGTCGGGCCGGATGTGCAGGACTTGTATATTGAAACACCCAATCCCGATAACCCTGCTGAATTCCGCTATGACGGCAAGTGGGAAAAAGCTGTGATTAGAAAAGAGCCGATCCTAGTCAAGGACGGCGAGACTGTTGATTTTGAAGTAATGACCACGCGCCATGGTCCCGTCGTATCCTCGATTCTTTATGAAGAGGAACCGGCAGGCGCCGTTTTTTCCATGCAGTGGACGGCGCTTGAGCCGACGCTCGAATTGCAAGCAGTGCTGAACTTCAACAAAGCAGGGGATTGGGAAGCATTCGAGAGAGCTTTGGAAGATTTCCAGGCGCCTGCACAGAACTTTGTCTTCGCATCGACTGACGGAACCATTGCTTATAAAGCGAACGGCCGCCTGCCGATCCGTAAAAAAGGGGACGGGCAACTGCCGGTTCCGGGCGATTCCAGTGACTATGGCTGGGAAGGATATGTGCCGTTTGACGAGCTCCCGCGTGCGGTCAATCCGGAATCCGGCTTTATCGCTACGGCCAACAATCAAGTAGCGGGTGCGGATTATCCTTATCACATTACCGATTTCTGGGCGCAGCCATATCGCTATGAACGCATTGCGGAAGTATTGGAAGCAAGCGACAGCTTAACGCCGGAGGACATGATGGCACTTCAAATGGATCAGAAAAATTTGTATGCGGAAGAGTTTTTGGACATGATGATGGCGCAAGTAGCGGGCATCACCGATCAACACAGTGAATTGTTTACTGTTCTCGATCGGTGGGACAGAGTAGACAGTGCCGAAGAAGCTGCGCCGCTCTTGTTTCATAAATGGATGCGGCAATTGCCGGATACGCTTTTTGAAAAGCAGTTTCCGGAAGACGTCTACCAGATGCTGCCGGGCAAAAACCATATGACTGATGCAATGCTGAGGCAAGCTGCTGAAGGGGAAGAAGGCGCATGGGTCAGCGAATACGGCGGAACAGCCAAGTGGCTTTCTGATTCACTGGACACGGCTCTCGCTGAAATCACAGCGGATCAAGGAGGCGACCCGGCCGGCTGGGAATGGGGAGCTTACCATCAGCTGACATTCCCGCATCCGGTTGCCGGAGCGTCGCCGGTGCTTGAAGCGCTCTTAAACCCTGATAAAGTGCCGATCGGCGGTTCGAACATTACGGTCCAAGCAGCCGCTTTTACAGATGAAGGCGACGTAGACCACGGCGCTTCGTGGCGCTTTGTTGCCGATTTGTCGGACTTGACGAAAGCATATCACATTGTCGGACCGGGATTGAGCGGGCATATGAAATCCGAGTTTTATCATAATCAAGTCGAAGACTGGGCGCAAGGCGATTTCCACGAGACGATGATCCGCGGCGATATCGACGGTGCAACGTTAACGTTGACGCCGGAATAAGGTATACTGGGGGAAAACTGGCGGAGGACGTTTATGAAAACTATATTGGCAGTGGGAGCTGGGGGGATGATCGGTTCGCTGTTGCGGCTGGCGGTATTTCAATTTGCCGGCGCCGGCGCGGGGCTATGGATCGCCAATATTGCCGGAAGCATGCTGATCGGAATGGCTGCTGTCCGTCTGAAGAATCGCTCTAAAGAAGTGCATTTGTTCGTGTCTACCGGACTGATTGGCTCTTTCACAAGTTTCTCAGCTTTTTCTGCAGACTGGTTTGCCTTGCTGGAGTCTTCACTTATACAGGGCTTATTGTATGCAGTCGGCATGACCCTGGCATCTCTAGGTGCAGCTGCGGCTGGCCTATGGCTTGGTCGGCAAGGGGGCTTGCGATGATTACGGCCGCATTGTTTGGATTTTTAGGCGCTATTGCCCGTTATGGCTGCGCGTTGCTTGTGGAAACCCGGTCCGGCAATCCAAAAATTGCTACATGGATCGTCAACAGCAGCGGCTCGCTGGCCATTGGCCTATGCATCGGAAACGGTGTGGCGGCCGCTTCCGGCCTGTTCGCTTTTCTCGGTGCCTTTACGACGTTTTCCACTATGGCACTGGACGGCGTAAAGGACTGGGAAGCCGGGCGCAGAAGCGACGCGGCGATTTATCTGCTGGGCACGCTTCTGTCGGGAATTCTGTTGTTTACTGTCGGTTATACGTTGGCTGCAAGATAAAAAAGCTATTCTGCTCTTAGGAATAGCTTTTTTTGCTGCTGAAAATACAAGGAAAAACATTCAAATGATTGTTTGACTGTAAAAATAGAAAAGCGTATACTGAGATCAATCAAATGAACGTTTGAATGAAAAGAGGCTGAAGAGAATGAAAGAAGTATGCGAAGTAACCAAAGTTCATCCTGAAGCGGTAGAACGTGTGCAGGAGCATATGGTGGAACTTTCCGGTGTAGCGGCTTTGTTCAAAGTGCTGGCTGATGAAACAAGGCTGAAAATCGCTTATGCGTTGACCATCGAGCCGGAAATGTGTGTATGTGATATCGCTGCAGTGATCGGTTCTTCGACCGCCACAGCTTCCCATCATCTGCGTTATTTGCGTGAACGCGATTTGGCAAAGTCAGAACGCAAAGGCAAGCAGATTTACTATTCACTATCGGATGACCACGTACGGCAATTGGTGACGATCGCAAACGAACACGCGAAAGAAGGTGTTTCTGTTGAGCAAAACCTATCGTCTTGAAAACTTATCATGCACGAGCTGCGCGGCAAAGTTCGAGCAGAATATCCGCAACTTGCCGCAAGCAAAGAACGTTGAGTTGAATTTCGGTGCTTCTAAATTACGCGTAGACGGCAATGTATCGATTGAACAGCTGGAAAAAGCAGGGGCATTTGACCATATCCGCGTGTATCCGGAAAAAGAGCGCGTATTGCATGTGCCGTTCTATAAGCGGCGCCAGACAATCGAGACGGCTGTTTCCTTTGTCTTCCTGGTTATCGGCATTATCGCTTCGTTTCGATTGGGCGAAGCAGATCCGTGGGCAATTGGCTTGTTCGGCATTTCAATGCTGATCGGCGGCTACAGCATGTTTGCGACCGGCCTCAAGAACCTGAGCCGCCTTGAGTTTGACATGAAAACATTAATGACAATTGCCATCATTGGCGCGGCCATTATCGGCGAATGGCGGGAAGGGGCAGTGGTCGTCTTCTTGTTCGCAATCAGCGAAGCGCTCGAATCGTTTTCCATGAACAAAGCGCGCCACTCGATCCGTACATTGATGGATCTGGCGCCGTCTCGTGCACTTATTCAGCGTGAGGGCCAATTGATTGAACTGGAAACAGAAGACATCCAAATCGGCGATGTGCTGATTGTCAAGCCGGGCCAGAAAATCGCAATGGATGGAACTGTATGGCGCGGAGAATCTGCTGTGAATCAGGCAGCGATCACTGGCGAGTCGGTTCCAGCTGCCAAGCAGCCGGGCGATGAAGTGTTTGCCGGTACGCTCAATGAGCAGGGGGCACTCGAAGTAACCGTCACGAAACGCGCAGAAGACACGACCATTGCCAAGATCATTCATTTGGTCGAAGAAGCGCAAGCTGAAAAAGCTCCTTCCCAGCAATTTGTCGACCGCTTTGCCAAATACTACACGCCGGCGATCATTGCCATCGCATTTCTCGTCGCCCTGGTGCCCGGCTTGATTACAGGCAACTGGGACTTGTGGATATACCAAGGGCTTGCAGTGCTCGTTGTCGGCTGTCCCTGTGCACTGGTCGTCTCGACGCCCGTTGCCATTGTGACAGCCATTGGCAATGCCGCGCGCCAAGGCGTGCTTATCAAAGGCGGCGTTCACTTGGAGGAAACCGGCCGGATTCGGGCCGTAGCATTCGATAAAACCGGTACGCTGACTAAAGGCTACCCGGAACTGACAGATGTTTTGCCGGCAGAAGGCTATATGGCTGAAGAAGTAGTGAAGCTTGCAGCATCGGTCGAAGTTTTGTCGCAGCACCCTCTTGCCCGGGCCATCGTCAAGCAGGCACAAGAGCGCTATCCGGCCGAGCGGTTTCAATCGGTTACCGGAAAAGGTGTCCATGCAGAAATCGGGGGTACACTGATCCGTGTCGGCAGTTTGAAATGGGCCGAAGAACATGGATTCCATGTGCCGGAAGCGGCGTTTCATTTACAGGAAAAAGGAAAATCCGCTATGGCTGTTTTTTCCGACAATCACTTGTTTGGCGTAATTGGCGTGGCAGACGCCATTCGCGCCGAAAGTCCAGCCATCATCGACCGGCTAAAACAAATCGGCATCGGGCATACCATTATGCTGACGGGAGATCATCCGGCGACCGCACATGCCATCGGCGCAGAAATAGGCGTCACGGATATTCGGGCCGGATTGATGCCGGAAGACAAATTGACTGCCGTTAAAGAACTGCAAGCCCAGTATGGGCGCGTTGCCATGATCGGCGACGGCATCAATGATGCTCCGGCGCTTGCGACTGCTGACATCGGCATTGCAATGGGCGGAGCTGGTACAGATGCAGCACTGGAAACCGCGGATATTGCATTGATGGCAGATGATTTGGAGAAACTTCCTTATACGATTCGACTAAGCCGAAAAACTTTGCGTATAATAAAGGAAAATATTATCTTTGCACTGGCATTGAAAGTATTGGCGTTGCTGCTGATCATTCCGGGCTGGCTTACGTTATGGATCGCGATTTTCGCGGACATGGGAGCAACGCTTTTGGTGATCTTGAACGCGCTTCGCTTAGTGAAATTCCAGAAGTAAAGGGCAGTTGGAGGTTGTATAGTGAAGTTAACAGAATGGACCATGGTAGAACAGGAAAAGCTGATTGAATTTATGACCACCAACTCATGGCCATATCACGGCCACGAACATCCGGTCAGGGCGCTGATTGAAAAGACAATCGTTGAAGGCGGATACAAGTCGGACCAGGTGAAAACTTTTTGGATCGAAAACGACAGGGGCGAGCAAGTAGGCCTTGTGAAGATTTTTGATTTGCAGGATGAAATCCCGCTCTTTGATTTGCGCATTGCGGATTCATACCGCGGGCAAGGATACGGACCGAAAGCGCTGCGCATTATCGCAGATTTCGTATTCTCGCTCCCTGAGAAGAAAAACCGTTTGGAAGGACATACGCGCCATGATAACTTTGCAATGCGTAAAGCATTCGAACGAACCGGCTTTGTAAAAGAAGCACATCTGCGCCAAGCGTGGTTTTCGCCAAAGCAAAACCGTTATTACGACGCCGTAACTTACGGCATGACCCGCGAGGACTGGGAAGCAGGCGTCACGACGCCTGTTATGTGGGACGATGATGTAAAGCCGCCTGCAG
>JASKZU010000100.1 GCA_030147455.1 Planococcus sp. (in: firmicutes)
TCCATCGTGCAAATCGAACGCGCTTCCGGATAGGCAAAGCGCTCCTTGCGCATGCCGTCATCATTGACGATCAGGAATTCACCCGGCTCAACGGAATGGACAAGCTCTGCCCCGACAATATCAAATGCGCATGTTTCCGAAGCGACAACCCACGCATCTCCCATTTTGCCGACTGACAAGGGGCGCAAGCCGTTCGGGTCAAGCGCCACGAACATCGCCTCTTCCGTTAAGATGAGGCATGCAAATGCCCCTTTCAATAGAGACAAGGCGTTTTTCGCTTTTTCTTCAAAGCTTTCATAGCCGCTGCGCTTGATTAAGTGGGCAAGCACTTCTGTATCAGATGTCGTTTGGAAAATACTTCCTTGGCGCTCTAAATGCCCTTTTAATTGTGTCGCATTGACCAAATTGCCATTATGCGAAATCGCCAGACTTCCTGTTGTCGAATTGAACAGCAAGGGCTGGACATTTTCAATGCCGCTGCCGCCTGCTGTTGCATAGCGGACATGGCCGATTGCCGCTGTCCCAGTGATTTGATCTAATTTTTCAGGAGTGAACACTTCACTGACCATGCCTTCGCCTTTCAAGGCGCGAAGGGCATCTCCATCAGTTGAAACGATGCCGGCGCCTTCTTGGCCGCGGTGCTGCAAAGCATGAAGCCCGTAATATGTGAGTTGTGCTGCGTTGGTATGGCCCCAAATGCCAAAAATCCCGCATTCTTCGTTTAAGCCTCTGATTTCAGCAAGCATGGTATAGCCCCTTTCCAGGCGGAGCGGAGCGTTTCGACCGATTCATCGATCCATGCGGCTCCGTCTTCCCCTTTGACGATCATGCGATCACCCGTGACTTCACCGATTTTCCGTGCATCTTTCACTGTATCCTCGAATGCTTGTGCTTGCTCAGGTGAAACCGTAAGCAAAAAGCGAGACTGTGTTTCGCTGAATAACGCCGTGGTTTTGGAACCCGCAAGGCTTACGTCTACCCCAAGCCCATTGGCGAATGTCTTCTCAGCCAAGGCAACAGCGACGCCCCCTTCAGCTATATCATGAGCCGACTGGACCAGCCCTTGCTGAATAGCAGAAAGGATAGCAGATTGACGCTGCGCTTCTACTTCCAAGTCAATCGATGGGGCTTTTCCGAAGATGCGTCCTTCCACCAGTTTCTGCAGTTCGCTGCCGCCGAACTCCGTCATGCTTCCACCTACCAGATATACAAAATCACCTTCTTGTTTTGCATCCTGCGTCGTTACATGCGCTAAGTCTTCTACAAGGCCGACAAGGCCGATGGTCGGCGTCGGATAAATAGCCGTACCGTTTGTTTCATTGTAGAGCGAAACATTTCCGCCGATAACCGGTGCATTCAATTTCAAGCAAGCAGCGGACATGCCATCTGCCGCTTTTTCCAGCTGCCAGAAAATTTCCGGCTTTTCCGGATTCCCGAAGTTCAGGCAATCGGTAATTGCAAGAGGCTTCGCACCAGACACAACTACGTTGCGCGCAGCTTCCGCTACCGCAATTTTGCCGCCGGTTTCCGGGTCCAAATAAATATAGCGCGAGTTGCAGTCTGTCGTCATGGCAAGCCCTTTATTCGTACCGCGTACGCGAATAACCGCTGCGTCTGATCCCGGTGACACGACTGTGCTCGTGCGCACCTGGTGGTCATACTGGTTATAAACCCATTCTTTTGAAGCAATGGTCGGCTGCTGCAGGAGCGCAAGCAATGTTTCCTGATGACTTTCTACTTTTGGTTCTTCGTTCGGCAGGTTCTGGAACTCTTTATAATATGTCGGCTCACTCGACTTCTGGTGGTAAACCGGCGCATCTTCCGCCAGTGCATCGACCGGCACTTCAGCCACGATTTCGCCCTTGTGCAGCAAGCGCAATGTAGAATCGTCCGTCACTTTCCCGACGGTGACTGCATCAAGCCCGTATTTCTCGAACAACTCGACAATTTCCGGCTCGCGCCCTTGTTTCACGACGATCAGCATGCGTTCCTGGGATTCTGACAGCATCATTTCATAAGCGGTCATCCCTGTTTCGCGCTGCGGGACATGATCCAGATCCATCTCGATTCCAGAACCGGCTTTTGACGCCATTTCTGCGGATGAAGATGTAAGTCCGGCAGCTCCCATATCCTGAATGCCGATAAGTGCATCGGATTTCACCAATTCAAGGCAAGCTTCCAAAAGCAATTTTTCCATGAATGGATCTCCGACCTGTACGGCGGGTCGTTTTTCATCTGACGCATCCGTCAACTCCTCGGAAGCGAACGTTGCACCGTGGATGCCGTCGCGTCCCGTTTTAGCCCCAACATACATAACTGGGTTGCCGGTTCCTTTGGCAATGCCTTTTTGGATATCTTTATGGTCGATCAACCCGACGCACATTGCATTGACGAGCGGATTGCCGTCATATGAAGCATCAAATTGCACTTCGCCGCCGACAGTCGGAATGCCGATGCAATTACCATAGCCGGCAATGCCCGCAACCACTTCTTCGAATAAGTACTTTACGCGAGGCGTTTCAAGTTCGCCAAAACGCAGCGAATTGAGTAAAGCGACAGGGCGCGCACCCATTGAAAAAACATCGCGGATAATACCGCCGACTCCAGTAGCCGCTCCTTGATAAGGCTCGATAGCGGACGGATGATTGTGAGATTCCATTTTGAATACGGCAGCCTGGCCATCGCCGATATCAACGATGCCCGCGCCTTCTCCTGGCCCTTGCAAAACATGTTCGCCTTTTGTCGGGAACTTCGAGAGAACCGGCTTGGAATTTTTATATGAACAATGCTCGGACCACATGACAGAAAACAAGCCGGTCTCGGTGTAATTCGGCGTTCTTCCGAGGATATCTTCGACCATCTGGAATTCAGCATCCGACAAACCCATCTGCTTATAAATTTGCTGTTCTTTGATTTGTGCTGTATTTGGCTCAAGCGTGACTGACATGTGATTCCCTCCACTGTTTAACGATTGATCTGAATAATGGCAAACCGTCTGTTCCGCCGATCAAATCAGATACGGCACGTTCCGGATGCGGCATCATGCCAAGGACATTGCCGCGGTCGTTGATGATGCCCGCAATGTTGTTGCGGCTTCCGTTAAAGTCTTCCCCGTAAGTAAAGGCGATTTGCCCGTTGTCCACCAAGTGCTGATATGTTGCATCGTCGCAATAATAATTGCCTTCTCCGTGCGCAACCGGAATGCGGATTTCTTCGCCCTGCGCATACTCGTTCGTGAAGAGCGTGTTGGCATTTTCCACTTTCAAACTGACTGTGCGGCAAGTGAATTTCAAATCTTTATTACGCATCAGCATGCCTGGCAAAAGACCGGCTTCTGTCAAAATCTGAAACCCGTTGCAAATGCCCAGGACCGGCTTGCCGGCTTCTGCTGCTTTACGTACTTCATCCATTACCCCTGAAAAGCGGGCAATCGCTCCGGCGCGCAGGTAATCCCCGTAGGAAAAGCCGCCTGGCAGCAAAATGCCATCGTAACCGCTCAAGTCATGTGTATCGTGCCAAACATATTCCGCTTCTTCGCCAAGCTCATCTTTAATCGCATGGTACATGTCCAAATCACAATTCGATCCCGGAAAAACGATGACTGCAAACTTCATTGGGAGACAACCTCCTCTATTTCATAGCGGTAGTCTTCAATAACTGTATTTGCCAACAGGCGGTTGCACAACTCATCGACCAATGCATCAACATCGCGCTCGCTGTCTTCGATGACCAGTTCCATGTATTTGCCGATTCGGACATCCTGTACTTCTTTATAGTCCATCTTATGAAGCGATCCCATTACAGCGGAACCTTGTGGATCAAGTACACTTTCACGCAACGTCACATACACCTTTACTTTTTTCATCAATTTTGTCCTCCCAGTCGAGATAAAATGAGTTCATAAGCATCCGTCAAGTTGCCGAGGTTCCGGCGAAATACATCTTTATCCAATTTTTGTTTGGTTTCCTTGTCCCATAACCTGCACGTATCAGGTGAGATTTCATCAGCCAACAGAATCTGGCCATTTTCATCACGCCCAAATTCAATTTTGAAATCCACCAAATCTACGCCGATGTCTTCGAAAAAGCCGATGAGTACTTGATTGATTGTGCGTGCTTTGCCTTTTAGCGCCGCTACTTCCTGCTCCGTTGCAAGCTCGAGCATGCCGACATGGTCGTCTGTAATAAGCGGATCTCCGAGTTCATCGTCTTTCAAGTAAAATTCAACGATCGGCTTTTGGATGATTTGGCCTTCTTTTATCCCTAAGCGCTTGGCCATGCTGCCGGCCACGATGTTGCGCACAACGACTTCCAATGGAATAATGCCCACTTCCCGCACCAATTGTTCACGGTCGGATAATTGCTTGACGAAATGAGAAGCGATGCCGGCTTCTTTTAATTTCTCAAACAGCAATGACGTAATTTGGTTATTTAAACGTCCTTTGCCGGAAATCTCTTCTTTTTTCTCTCCGTTAAACGCAGTAGCGGAATCTTTGTATTCTACCCAAAGAATGCCCGGTTCGTCTGTTTGATACAGACACTTCGCTTTTCCTTCATACAAGAGTTGAGCTTTTTCCATCGTTGAGGCCCCCGTTTAATTTAGTCCGAGACGGTTGAAAATCATGTCGACTTGCTGCAAATGGTGGTTGTA
>JASKZU010000136.1 GCA_030147455.1 Planococcus sp. (in: firmicutes)
AAACCAAAGAAAAGCCCAAGGAAACCAAAGAAAAGCCTAAGGAAACCAAAGAAAAACCTAAAGAAACTAAAGAAAAGCCTAAGGAAACCAAAGAAAAGCCCAAAGAAAACAACGGAAACAACGGCAATAAAGGAAATAACGGCAACAACGGTAACTCACAGCCAAAAGCCAAACCGGACAGCTCGCAGCCGGAAAAAAGCAATGGGAAAGAAAAACAAGACAAGCAAGCAGTTCCTTCTTCGGCAGAGAATAAGGAGAACCCGAAAAAAGAAACCAAAGAAAAAAGTGGCAAATCATCTGATGATATGGAATAATTGTCCATGCAATAATTTAACTCCAACGCCTATCCTTAAGCAAGGGCATGCCCAGGGATAGGCGTTTTTAATGGCAGTGAAGTTTGCAGGCTGGTGTATTATCTGAAATCGCCAGCAGTTTCTTATAGTATCGCCTTACATTTTAAAATAGCTCTTTTCTTTTCGCCGTTCTTTACATAGAATGGGGGGAGAGAGTTACTAGCGAAGGGAATTTACAGTTATGAACAAATCATTTCAGCGTGTCCGAAATCTCACACCGGCCCAGGCAATCGTCGCGTATTACTTCGTCGCGATTGCTTTTTCCTTTTTGCTCTTGCGCTTGCCTGGCGTACTAAAGCCGGGGGAAAGCATGTCCTATATCGACACGCTGTTTACTGCGGTAAGCGGCGTAAGCGTGACAGGCCTCACAGTTCTGGACATTTCGCAAAGCTTTTCTGTATTCGGAATTATTGTGTTGATGGTAATTCTGCAATTCGGCGGAATCGGCATCATGTCGATCGGAACATTCTTGTGGATTTTACTTGGAAAGCGAATCGGTTTACGAGAACGGCAATTGATCATGGTGGACCACAATCAATCGAGCATGGCCGGCGTCGTCAAATTGATTACGGAAATCGTGAAAATATTGCTATTGATCGAGGCAATAGGTGCACTCATTTTAACGGTTTACTTTACCCAGTACTTTTATAGTTTTAGCGAAGCGCTGCTGCACGGTGTATTTGGAGCCGTTACTGCGACAACGAACGGCGGTTTTGATATTACCGGGTCTTCACTGCAGCCTTATGTCGACGACTACTTTGTGCAGATCGTCAATATGATATTAATCATTCTTGGTGCTATTGGCTTTCCTGTACTGATTGAGTTAAAGGAATTTCTCTCTAACGAAACCAAGAATTTTCGTTTTTCGCTATTCACTAAAATTACGACGAGCATTTTTGGCATGCTGCTTGTGGTAGGTACAATCGGCATTTTAATTTTGGAATCTGTAAATGCCTTTAAAGGAATGTCTTGGCATCAAACCTTTTTCGGCGCATTGTTCCATTCTGTTTCTTCGCGTTCTGGAGGTCTCGTTACAATCGACATCACCCAATTTAGCGATTCCACCAATGTTTTTATGAGTGCATTGATGTTTATCGGTGCCTCACCTAGTTCTGCAGGCGGCGGCATCCGTACAACGACGTTCGCAATCGCTATTTTATTTTTGATCAACTTCGCCCGAGGCAAAAATACCATCCAAATATTCAATCGTGAAATTGAGTTGATTGATGTTTTTCGGTCGTTTGCGGTTATCTTTTTAGCAGTGGGCATGGTTATTTTTTCAACGATGGCATTGATCGTTACAGAACCAAATGCATCTATTGTGGAAATCGTCTTTGAGATCACTTCGGCATTTGGAACTTGCGGGATGTCGCTCGGGCTGACAAGTGAATTGTCAACGGTTGGAAAAGTCATCATCATGGTGCTGATGTTTATTGGGCGAGTCGGACTGATTTCCTTCCTTTTCACCATCGGCGGAAAAACGGACCCGACCAAATTCCATTATCCAAAAGAACGTGTCATTATCGGATAAAGCAACTAGACGTGCTATTCCGATTTTAAAAGTCTATAATTAACGTAATCGAGTAATTTAAGTGGAAATGAGTGAAAATAAAATGAATGAAGACATCAAGCAGTCATTAAAACTGTTTATCGTTTTGTCGAGGGCGCATAAAGCACTCTCAGAACAAACGAATCAGTTTTTTCAGGAAAGCGGTGTAAACCCGACCGAATTTGCAGTGTTGGAGCTGCTTTATCATAAAGGCAGCCAGCCATTGCAAAAAATCGGCGGCAAGATTTTGCTTGCGAGCGGATCGATTACTTATGTGATCGACAAGTTGGAAAAACGTGAATTTATTAAGCGTGTCAACTGTCCGAGCGATCGGCGCATCACTTATGCAGAAATTACAGATAAGGGCAAAGAGTTTATGGCTGAAGTGTTTCCCGCACATGAACAAAAAATCCATGAATTGACTTCAGCTCTTACTCCTGATGAAAAAGACCAGGCCATCGAGCTGATGAAAAAATTAGGCTTGTCCATCAAGGATTTATCCTATTAAAAAAGATCCTTCGCTTAGCGCGAAGGATCTTTTTTAAAGTTTTTCAAATACACTGGAGGAGCTTGCCCGCCGGCATAAGAAAATCACGGTTGCAGCGGGAGTACGAGAAACAATAAAATTAAAATGATAAGGTGTGTAATGATCAGCAGCGGCATGCTTCGCTTCCATTCATATAAAACTCCCAGCAAGATGCCGGTCACTATGCCAGCGATAACGCCTGGCCAAAAGCCGCTGAATGATAATACCGCCCCAAACAAGAGAGAAGCAACCAAAATGGCAAAAGGCAATTTCATATAACGTTTTAATTGCTGCTGAATATAGCCTCTCCAAAAAATTTCCTCGCCTGGAACAATAACAAACATCAGCAATAGATAATGCCAAATGCTGCTAGGGGCGAATACACTTTGCAGTGAACTTACAGGCCCCTCTATATTGAGTGGCAAAAAGTCGAGAAAGCGATAGCCAGCTGCCAGTAGCAAGTAAATCATTGTTCCAAACAACGCGCCATAAATAAGCGATTGCCAGGTTTTCAACTGGTCGAAGACGGTGCAATTGACGATGGCCACCGACATCAAAACCAAAATTGCGAATGTATACATATACCAAAAGATCGCTGTATTTTCGAAAGCGAGATGATACAAGTAAAGAGATAGCGGCAATAGCCAAAGGAGCGTATGGCGCTTGAAAAAACTGAACATAAAAACCCTCCTAAAATACGTCGGCATTTTGCCTCGTTGCATGAAAAGCTAAACCTAGTGGACGAAAAAGGCGTAGTCCGTATAGTATTATAACAGAAGCGTTTTAACAAAACGAAACGAAAAGGGGAACATTTAATGACTGATTATGCACAGCAACTAGAACAGCTGAAAAATGGGGAACTCAAAGTTCTGCAGGTTCCAAAAGAAGAGTTTTTGCAATTCCGTGAGATATTGACAGCGAGAGAGGATTTTAAACATTTTCGGGGAACTGCCTTTCATCATGGATTGACCGAGTATGAATACACCGAACTTCCATCAACATAAAAAAATTTATAAAATAATGTTTATTAAGAGATTGCAGCGGGAAAAGTATATTTGAACACAGCAACATTCTCATTTCCCCCTTTTGTGGTCGGCCCGTTGAGGACCGGCTTCTTTTTTTTGCCTGAAAAAGAAAAGTGAATAAACTGACGATTTTTGCTACTATGGAATTAATAGAGGAGGCCATTATATGAAAATTGGATTTATCGGTACAGGAGTCATGGGCAACAGCATCGGAAAACATTTGATTAATGAAGGGCACGAACTCGCGGTCTATACACGCACAGCTTCCAAAGCACAGGAGCTGCTGGAAAAAGGTGCAATCTGGAAAGAAAGCCCGCGTGAGTTAGCGAGTTCGTCGGATATTATCTTTACAATGGTGGGCTACCCATCAGATGTAGAAGAAGTATATTTTGGCGATGCCGGTTTATTGGCGCACGCAAAAAAAGGCGCGGTTTTTATTGACTTGACGACATCTCAGCCTAAGTTGGCACAGCAAATAGCAAACGCCGCAACAGAGCGGGGAATGCATGCACTGGATGCCCCTGTATCAGGAGGTGACATTGGTGCCCAAAACGCTGTATTGTCTGTTATGGTCGGTGGAGATGAGTCCGTGTTCGAAGATATGCTGCCCTTGTTCCGCCTGTTTGGTGAAAACATTGTCTACCAAGGACCAGCTGGATCTGGACAGCACACGAAGATGTGCAATCAAATCAACATCGCAAACAATATGCTAGGAGTATGCGAATCGTTGATTTATGCGAAAAAAGCCGGTCTTGATCCTGAAAAAGTACTGCGCTCCATCACTACTGGCGCAGCAGGCTCATGGTCTTTATCAAATTTGGCGCCTAAGATGATGGAAAGTGATTTCCGTCCAGGTTTCTACATCAAGCATTTTATCAAAGATATGAAGATTGCTGTTCAAGAATCAGAACAATGGGGGCTTGAATTACCGGGGCTCAAATTATCACTGGGCATCTACGAAGATCTCGAACGCAGAGGAGACGGGGATTTGGGCACGCAAGCATTGATCCGGCATTTTGATTTCCAAAATAAATAGACATACAAAAACCGGCTAGAAGATGCCGGTTTGGTCAGTCAAAATAGGATTTTTTAGGTGAATAAAAGCGGTCCATGTTCTTCGGTTCATAGCGCGGCGAAAGTGCGGACAACTTTGGCTTGTTGTCGGCCGGCTCAAGGCCGGTAAAGGTGCGAAGCAGTTCTTTTGCATGCTTTAAGTTCATGCGGCTCGGTGGATTACGGTATGTTTCATCAAGGTCCCCCAAATGCTTCAGCGCTTGAAAGTCTTCTTTTTTCGGGAGCATATGAAAATAATAATCGCCGCATTTTACGAGGACGGAAGATTGTTGTTGGCTTTTTCGAGGGTTTTTACTGAAATGAAGGCCTAGTTTCTGCGCCCTGTTTTGTTGAATCATCAAATAAAGGGCTTCTTTTTTTAACGCATATAGATAGTGGTTATCGGTGGCGGTTTTCGCGTGGCGGTTCACGGTGAAAATAGCTTGTGCAATTTCCGAATCCTGGCCTATTGAGGACATGGGCTCATTCCTTTCGCCTTTTGGATGTGTTTTTCTTTGCCCATCATATCAAAATTTTCTGTCACTGTACATAAACCGCATCAAATAGCTATGCACGATCAACTTTCAAAAAGGGGATGAAATTTATGTTGACGGAGCAAACAATTATCGTGACCGGCGGTTCTAGTGGAATGGGATTTCATATGGCAGAGAAATTCGCTGCAGAAGGGGCGAACGTTGTCATTACCGGGCGCGATATGGAGAAGTTGAATGAAGCGTTAACTAAGCTATCGGGATTGCGGGGTGCAGTGGAAGCATTCCAAATGGATGTACGCGAGCCGGAACATGCAAAAGCGATGGTTCAGTTTGCGCATGAAAAATTTGGGCGAATCGATGGCCTTGTCAATAATGCCGCAGGAAATTTTATTGTGCATGCCGAGAAATTATCGCCAAACGGCTGGCGCTCGGTAATTGATATCGTGTTGAACGGTACCTTTTTCTGCTCGCACGCTGTCGGAAATTATTGGATTGAAAACGGCACAAAGGGGAATATATTAAATATGTTGGCTACATACGCCTGGAATGCCGGGGCGGGTGTTGCCCACTCTGCTGCTGCGAAAGCGGGAGTAATGTCATTGACTCGCACATTGGCTGTCGAGTGGGGAACGCAGTACGGCATACGCGTCAATGGGATCGCCCCGGGTCCAATTGAACGAACAGGCGGTGCAGACAAGCTTTTTGAATCACAGGAAGCAAAAGACCGGACGCTGAAGTCTGTGCCTTTGGGACGCCTTGGAAAACCAGAAGAAATTGCCGATCTCGCCGCATTCATCATGTCGGAAAAGGCTGCCTACATGAACGGTGAAATTGTGACATTGGATGGTGGCCAGTGGTTGAACAAATTTCCTTTTTAAGTAAATGTCCCCATTTAAAATAGTCTGAGGATTCTTGTTATGTTATGATGTAGTCAAAGTGTTTTGGCATCAGACCATTCATCCGGTGCAAAAGGAGTAGAGCACATGATTTCATTGCCGAGCAAAGATTTTCTTGAGACCCCTATTGAAGAATTTGTCATCTCGTCTGAAAAGGTAGCACATGTTCAATTGAACAACAGCGCAGAGCACGCTTTATTAGTTTTGACCAAAACCGGCTATTCGGCTATACCAGTCTTGGATGCGAAATATCGTTTCTATGGATTGATCAATGCGCAGCGCATCACAGATGCCATTCTTGGAATGGACCATATAGAATATGAAAAACTCGGGGACATCCGTGTGAAAGATATTATGCAAACTGATTTGCCTCGCATCCACTTGCATGAGCGGTTCCAGAAGGCTTTGGATTTGGTAATAGACCAGAATTTTCTTTGTGTCATTGATGATGAAGAAATGTTTATGGGCATTTTGACAAGGCGTGTCGTTCTGAAGCAATTAAAAAAGCAGCTTTACCAGTTCAAGCGTTAACTTTCCTAAAGGCCTCTTCCATCGAGGCCTTTTTTTCTGCAGATAGAAAGAAGGGATGACCATGCAGCAACCGAACCGCCCGTTCATATTGGCCGCCGTTATGCTGGCGATGTTCGTCGCAGCAGTCGAGGCAACGATCGTGTCCACTGCCATGCCGAGTATTGCGTCAGATCTCGGCGGATTCTCGAAATACAGCTGGGTATTTTCCGCTTACCTGCTCATGAGTACGGTAACGGTCTTATTGTACGGAAAGCTGGCGGACACAATCGGGCGCAAGCCAGTGTTCGCTTTTGGCATGCTGCTGTTTTTAGCCGGCTCTCTTCTGTGCGGCCTTGCGGATTCAATGGAGCAGTTGATCGCATTCCGTTTCGTGCAAGGAGCAGGGGCTGGTGCCATCATGCCGATCGCGACGACCATTGTCGGAGACATTTATTCACCGGAAGAGCGCGCTAAAATCCAAGGCTATCTATCAAGTGGATGGGGGATTTCGGCAGTGGCAGGACCGGCCATCGGCGGCGTGCTTGTGGCGACCATCGGCTGGCAGTATGTATTCTGGGTCAACCTGCCTCTGGGCATATTGTCGCTGATTGGAATTTTACGTTATTTGAAAGAGCCGGAACGCAGCAAGCGCACAAAAATCGACTATAAAGGGGCTTTGTTGTTAACTGCTGCACTGGTCGCAATTTTGTATTGGCTGA
>JASKZU010000216.1 GCA_030147455.1 Planococcus sp. (in: firmicutes)
TTTTTGACAGCTGAAAAAGCAGAAAAGCTTGGTGTGGATTTTGGATCAGTCGAAGATGTGCTGAAAGCAGCTGATTTTATTACCGTCCATACTCCTTTGTTGAAAGAAACCAAGCATTTGATCAATGCCGAAGCATTCCGGATCATGAAAGACGGCGTCCAGATTGTCAACTGCGCGCGCGGCGGCATCATCGATGAGAATGCTTTATACGATGCGGTCCAGTCCGGTAAAGTGGCAGGCGCTGCACTTGATGTGTTCGAGCAGGAACCGATGGTCGATTTCCGTCTGCTGGAACTGCCCGAAATCATCGCCACCCCCCACCTTGGGGCAAGCACATTCGAAGCGCAGGAAAGCGTGGCGGTTGATGTCAGCCAGGACGTGGTCAGCTTTGTTGTTAACGGCACTGTGCGCAATTCCGTCAACTTGCCTTCTGTCCCGAAAGAAATCATGAAAAAAATCGAACCGTATTTCGATTTAGCCGAGCGTATCGGCACGTTCCTCACTGACTTGACTGGTGAAACAGCCAATGAAGTAAACGTCCATTATTCCGGTGAACTTGCCAACGTCGAAGTCGGCCCGCTGACGCGAAACATGCTTAAAGGCATGTTGAAGCGCCATCTCGGCAAGCAAGTCAATGACGTGAACGCTATGTACATTGCCAATCAAAAGGGCATTCATGTCAATGAACATAAATCGACTGAATCAAGAGGGTTCACGAATTTGATTACCGTGGAAGTCACCACAAAAAGCGGTACGCGCAAAGCTTCCGGTACGTTATTGAATGGCCAGGGAGCGCGCATTGTTAAAGTGGACGATTACATCGTTGATTTCCTGCCGCTGGGCCACTTGCTGTTTATTCGCCACTATGACCGGCCAGGCGTTATCGGGCGTGTGGGTACGCTGCTCGGCGAAGAAGACATCAACATTGCGACGATGCAGGTCGGGCGTTCAAATGCCGGCGGCGACGCCATTATGATGCTGTCGATTGATAAGCATGCTGACCCCGAAGATCTGGAAGAATTAAAGAAACTCGATGAAATCGAAAGCGTCACGGCCATCGATTTATGAGACAAAAATGCTTGTACCAGCCACAGAGGCGGTACAAGCATTTTTTTATGTGTGTGCAGTTTGAATTTCTTCAATCAACGGCAGCAATTCTGTTAAGCTTCCAATCTCATAGGTAGCTGCAACACTGGCGTGTGGTGCTTTTTGTTCACGGTTCAGCCATACAGAAGGAATTCCGGCGCGTTCTGCCCCGAGAATGTCCGTCAACGGATTGTCCCCGACCATCAATACATCGTCCGGAGCGTATCCATACTTGGATAACGCATGCTCGAAAATGGCGGCATCCGGCTTGCCGCGGCCAAATGCTCCCGAAATAATGATATGATCAAAAAACGGCGCAATTTCCGGCGTGATTTTGAGCTTGATTTGCTGCAGGCTCGGTGAACCGTTGGTCAGGAGCAACAAGTCGAATCGCTTTTTTAACTGGGCAAGCACTGACAGGCTATCGTCATAAAGGATGGGATTGCGTTTTCTCGCTTCCGGAAAATAACGGGCCAGTTCCTTGCCGAGAGCCGGATCATCAATGCCTAAGCGGGCCAAGCCGCGCATCCAGGCTTCTTGTTGATAACGCGGGGCTATTTCCTTTAGCTGCTGGAAATCCTCGCCGGGATCGTCAAAATGCCCCCATAGGCCTTCAAACGGATTGATGCCTATCATTTGGGTGAATGGATATATAGCATACTCGCTGTACAGCTTTCGTGCTTCGTCCCGTACAGCCAGTTCCAAACCGCTGCAGTCGCTGCCGATAAGTTCAGCCGCCCGTTCGCTGGTCTCCCGGAATGCTTCTTTAACGCTTTGCTGGTCCCACAGCAATGTATCGTCCAAATCAAAGAAAATTGCTTTCACCATAATATGCCGCTCCCTTATCGTTTTTACTAGTTTACTAAAGCGCGTGTGAAAATTAAAGAGTTGTCACAAATCCGGCCTCCGGGTAGGGTCCCGGGTGGTACGATGGACAAAAAGGAGTGAGGTTCATGGAAAAGCTGAAGGAGAAAACGCTTCTTTTTGAAGAAGCTGCTCATTTCATTGAAACTTGTTACACGGAACTGGGTAGACAACCAGAAGAAATTCGCCGGCGCGCCCGTCAAATCGAACAGGAAATTGAGACGACCGGCAGCTATCGCCATACGGCAGAAGAACTGCAGCAGGGCGCACGTCTTGCTTGGCGCAACAACAACCGCTGCATTGGCCGCTTGTTTTGGCAAACGTTAGAGGTTATCGATGAACGTGAAGCGGAGACGGAAGAACAAGTCTTTGCCGCACTCGTCCGCCATTTGCGCTTTGCTTTCAACGATGGGCAAATTCGCCCGGCCATCACCATCTTCAACCCCGATCAGCAAGGAATGCGCATCTGGAATCACCAATTGCTGCGCTACGCCGGGTATATGCGGAATGGCCAAATCATCGGTGATTCTTCCTCGGTTGCATTTGCTAAGCAATGTGAAGATCTCGGCTGGAAAGGAACTGGAAGTGGGTTTGATTTATTGCCGATCGTCATCAGCAAAGCAGGCGAAAAGCCCAAATGGTTTGAGTTGCCGGCGGAAGCCCGGGCGGAAGTCGAGATAAGCCATCCGCAATGGCCGGAAGTGGGCGAGCTGAAAATCAAGTGGTATGCCGTTCCTGTCATTTCGGATATGAAGCTTGAGATTGGCGGCATCGAGTATAAAATGGCGCCGTTTAACGGCTGGTATATGGGGACGGAAATCGGTGCAAGGAATTTGGCGGATGAAGACCGTTATGATTTACTGCCGAAGATCGCAGAAATCATGGGGCTTGATACCCGTTCACAGCGGACATTATGGAAAGACCGCGCACTTGTGGAGTTGAATGTAGCGGTACTTGAGTCGTTCGCCGAAGCGGGTGTGACGATTGTGGACCATCATACGGCAGCCAAGCAGTTTAAAGCGTTCGAGAAAGTCGAAGAACGCGAAGGGCGGGCCGTAACGGGAAACTGGGCATGGCTGATTCCGCCAATGTCTCCTGCCACAACGCATATTTTCCATAAACCTTATAAAAACGACATCGTCAAACCAAATTATTTCTATCAAAAAGCCCCTTACGAAGAGTGAATAAAGCGCGAAAACAATACTCCGAACGTGATTTTTCGAGTTGTTGGTCGATAGAGCGTCCCGTCTTGTATTATAATAGGAGGCAGTGATGACGTTATCGTCAGAAATTGAAGAAAGAAGGAATAAAAATGGGACGCAAATGGAATAACATTAAAGAGAAAAAAGCTTCCAAAGATGCTAATACAAGCAGAATTTATGCCAAGTTCGGCCGTGAAATATATGTAGCCGCCAAGCAAGGCGAGCCGGATCCTGAATCGAACCAAGCGCTAAAAGTCGTGCTGGAGCGTGCGAAGACCTATAATGTGCCAAGAGCCATCATTGACCGGGCTGTCGAAAAAGCAAAAGGCGGTTCAGAAGAAAACTACGATGAACTGCGCTATGAAGGATTTGGGCCAAGCGGTTCGATGATCATCGTCGATACGTTGACAAACAATGTCAACCGGACAGCTTCGGATGTGCGCGCGGCATTCGGTAAAAATGGAGGCAACATGGGCGTCAGTGGTTCGGTTGCGTACATGTTTGACTATACAGCGGTAATTGGCGTTGAAGGCAAAACAGCAGATGAGACGCTGGAGTTGCTTATGGAAGCGGACATCGACGTACGGGATATCCTGGAAGAAGAGGGCGTTGTGATCGTCTATGCAGAGCCGGACCAATTCCACCTGGTCCAGGAAGCCTTTAAAGCAGACGGTGTAACAGAGTTCACGGTTGCGGAACTGACGATGCTGCCTCAAAATGAATTGCCATTATCAGAAGACGATCAAGCGCAATTCGAAAAAATGGTCGATGCTATCGAAGACCTTGAAGATGTACAACAGGTTTACCATAATGTCGATCTCGTTTAATTTATATCAACTATTAAAAGCTTCTGCCTAAAATAGGCAGAAGCTTTTTTGTGCAACAAAAGTATTTTGAACAATTAGAAAACTGGCTTGTGTTTCCAAAAAATAAACTTTATACTCTCTTTAA
>JASKZU010000183.1 GCA_030147455.1 Planococcus sp. (in: firmicutes)
TAATGAATTAAGCGTCTTTGTTTGCTACGATAACTAATTTGCCTTCATCGAGCACTTCTTCGTATTCTGCTGCTTCTTCTGTCGTCAAACCGGCAGCTGCCAATTTCGTACGCAACTCATCGCCGCGTGAAGAAGTGACGTTTTTCAAGCTGTCCAAGAATCCTTGTTCTTTAACGCCTACAGATTCTGTGTCGAGCGCTTTTGTGATGTGTTTTGTACGGTCTGGGTCATGAGCGAAAATATAAATATCATCGTGTGTGAACCCTTGTGATTCCAATTTCTCGATTTCTGCTTTGGCCTGTACGGCGTTTTCTACTGTTAGTTTGATTACCAAAATGAATCCCTCCAATATTTTCTTTACTACTCTTTACATACCACTTGTGAAAACTCTTAAACTAATGGTTCCTGTTGGAAGTGATATACTGTTTGAAAAGTACATGGGGAGTGGAAGAACGTGAATATTACACCTATTGGAATATGGGGAGGCTATCCCAATAAGAATGAAGCTACATGTGCGTACCTGATAGAGCAAGATGACTTTCGGTGTTTGGTTGATTGCGGCAGCGGCGTTTTGGCAGCTTTGCAGAATTACATTGAGCTGAAAGACTTGGATGCGGTTATTATCAGCCATTATCACCCGGACCATGTGGCCGATATCGGAGTCTTGCAGCATGCAGCAATGGTCGGGATGCAGTTGAAAGAATGGCGCCAGCCGCTGCCGATTTATGGACACGATCAAGATTCGCATGGATTTGCAGCACTGTCCTATAAAGGAGTGACAGAAGGGCGGGCTATCCGGGCAGACCAGGTATTGGAACTTGGGCCGTTTCACATCACGTTTTGTGAAACAGACCATCCGGTATACTGCCTGGCCATGCGTTTTGCCAGCAACGACGGAACGGTGGTCTTCACGGCGGATACAGCTTGGAAGGATGAGCTGATTGCATTTTCCGGACAGGCGGACTTGCTCGTTGCAGAAGCGAATCTGTACGAAAAGTACATTGACATTATTCAAGGCCATATGAGCGGAAGCCAAGCAGGAAAGTTAGCAGAAAAAGCAGACGTCAAACAGCTGCTGCTGACCCATTTGCCTCAATACGGTGTCATCCAGGAAATCCTTGCTGCAGCACGACAAACTTATAGCGGCAAATCGGATTTTGCTGAAATTGGGAAAGTCTATAGCATCAGGCAAAGCAGATAGGTTGAATTTGAAGAAACTTCCTCTTATCCTTAAGTCAACCAAGCAGGACGAAGGGAAGTTGGCAAATGACACACCAATCACAACAAGAGCTTTTGGTTTCGGTACTGGATTTGGTACCGGTACGCCAAGGCCACACTGTAAATGAAGCTTTTGAAGATATGAAACAGCTAGCACAGCATGCAGAAAAACTCGGCTATAGCCGCTTTTGGTTATCCGAGCATCACAATACACCGACGCTCGCAAGTTCCGCGACATCTATTCTGATTTCAAAAGTATTGGAAGCAACCGATACGATTGCGGTCGGTTCCGGCGGTGTCATGCTGCCGAACCATACGCCGCTTGTGGTCGCTGAACAATTCGGAACACTTGAGACGATGCACCCGGGACGCGTGAATTTGGGGCTCGGCCGTGCGCCGGGAACCGATATGCAAACTGCCCGTGCACTTCGCCGGACGACTCAGGAAACAGCATTTCAGTTCCCGGAAGATGTGGAGGAGCTTCAGCGTTATTTAGGCCCGCTTGAAGAACAGCAAGCTGTAAAAGCTTATCCGGGCATGGGGACAGACGTGCCGCTCTTTATTCTTGGATCGAGCACATCGAGTGCGGTGCTGGCCGCTAAACTGGGCTTGCCTTATGCATTCGCTGCCCATTTTGCACCCCAGCAGCTTGAATCGGCCATTGCTATTTACCGCAGCCGCTTCGAACCGTCAGAACATTGTGCAGAACCTTACGTAATTGCCTGCGTCAATGTGGTGGCAGCAGATACTGCAGAAGAAGCCGCGCAGCTGGCAACTTCAGGTGAGCAATTTTACTTGAACGTCGTGCGTGGAACTAAAAATCCGTTGATGCCGCCGGTTGCTACGATGGATGGCCAGTGGACTTACTCGGAACAAGCAATGGTCGAATCGATGTCGCGCTATACATTTAAAGGCGACGTGGAACAAGTTCGCGAGCAAGTGAGCCGCTTTGCGAATGAGGTGCCGATCGATGAGCTGATGGCCGTATCGTATATTTACGACCAGGACAAGCGCAAACGTTCTTATGAAATCCTCAAACAGGCGGTAGCGTCCACCGTCCGATTGCCATGAAATGTTCACCTTCCGGGCGGCAGCAGCTTGTAAGGCTCCTGTATAATACTAGGGAAACTTGAAGTTTAAAGGTGGTAACCATTAGATGGACTTTCTCTATTTTCCAGAAGATAAATCCGAATACATTCCAGGGATCATTTCGATTATCATCATTTTCATCTTGTCGATTCTTATTGTCTGGTTGTTGATGAAAGCTTCACGCAAACAAGTGGAAAACTTGAATGATCAAGGATACCCGATGATTTATGACCGCGGCGAAGCGCACAAAGAAGATGACCCAAAACCTGCATCGCCAAAATCCAATACAGTAAAACAGCCGGACGACCAGGACGGCTCCTCAACGAAAAAGCCCTGAATTTTCAGGGCTTTTTCTATTCGGGATAAAAAGGTATACTGGGAAAATACTTTAAATGAAGAGAGATGCATGTATGATGAAAAATTTAGCGGGCGGCGTTCAGTGGGCGATTTTCCTGATCGCTTCTTCTATTGCTGCTCCAATTGCCATTGCCAGTATGTTCGGCATGGATACGACCGATACAGCGCTTTTTTTGCAGCGCACTATTTTTGTTCTGGGCATCGCCTGCCTCATCCAAGCTTTTATCGGGCACCGTTTGCCAATCAATGAAGGGCCCGCCGGTCTTTGGTGGGGCATCTTTATCGTCTATGCGGGCCTTGTCGGCGTCTTGTATTCGACGTCAGCAGAATCGCTGCAAGTACTGCAAAGCGGCATGTTTTACAGTGGGATTTTGTTCATCCTGTTTGCTGTCACGGGGTTAGTCGACAAATTAAAGCAGTTTTTTACGCCGACTGTGACCTTTGTTTATTTGCTGTTGCTTGTATTGCAAATCAGCGAATCAATCATGAAAGGTTTGTTCGGGATTGCTGCGGACGGGGACTTGCTTGATGTGAAAGTTTTATTCGCAGCTATTGCGGTTATTTTAGTCACGTTTTACTTTATGTTTCACAAGTCACCGTTCATCAGCCGATATTCGGTCCTGCTTGCCATTGCGTTCGGTTGGCTTTTGTTCGGATTGATCGGAAAGGCGAATGGCATTCCGAAAACCGAAGGAGCATGGCTTGCGCTTCCGGATATGCTCGTGTTCGGCCCGCTGATTTTCGACGGCGGGATGCTGATCACGGCCCTTTTCCTGACGGTGCTGCTGATCGCCAACATGATGGCATCTGTCCGGGTCATGGAAAGCGTGCTGAAAAATGCCTTTTCGATTCATAAAGAAGAACGAATGAAGCAGGCGTCGATTGCTTCAGGGCTCAACCATTTGCTTGCGGGCTTATTTTCTTCGGTCGGCCCTGTGCCGATTTCAGGAGCCGCCGGATTTGTCAGCGCTACACGTACGCCAGGTCTTCGGCCGTTTATTTTCGGCGGCGTCATCGTTGCTGCTATCAGCTTATTTCCGCAATTGATGGCGGCGCTCGCTTCGCTGCCTGCCCCTGTTGCCTACGCTGTTATTTTTGCCATTTTCTCGAAAATGGTGGAAATGGCTTTTAACGAACTAGAAGGCGAGGCCAATCGAAAGCGTGCCTACAAAGTTGCCGCCTTTGGTTTGATGACCGGCGTCGGGCTTATGTTCATCCCAACTGAAAGCATGGCAGGACTGCCCTCGGCTGTTGCGGCGATTTTATCGAACGGCTTGATTTCCGGTACGGTCATCGCCATCGCCATCGAACAACTGCTTATACGCACTAAACGAATTGCATAACCAAAAGGCGCCAAAAGGAATTTTCCTTTTGGCGCCTTTTTAGATTAAGACTGGCTGTCGATTTCTTCTGTCAGTCGTTCAAGCTCATCGATCAGTTCACCGATATAAGCGATCGTATCGCGAAGCGGCTGCTCGGTTGTGATGTCGACGCCTGCCATGCGCGACAATTCAACCGGTGTTTTAGTGCCGCCAGCATTCAATACGTCAATCCACTCGTCTACTGCAGGCTGGCCTTCTGCAAGAATACGCTTGGACACTTGTGTGGAAATCGTCAATCCTGCGCTATAAGTATACGGGTAAAGACCCATATAGTAATGCGGCTGGCGCATCCATGTCAGTTCAGCGCCTTCGGTGACTTCCACGTCGTCTCCCCAGAACTGCTCGAGCACGTTGCGCTTGATGGCGCTTAATGTGCCGGCATTCACATTTTCCCC
>JASKZU010000194.1 GCA_030147455.1 Planococcus sp. (in: firmicutes)
GTCGTATCGGTTTCATGCCCGACTGCACTGATGATCGGAATCGCTGAGCCGAAAATGGCGCGGGCCACTGCTTCTTCGTTAAATGCCCACAAGTCTTCAATCGAACCGCCCCCGCGCCCGACAATCAAAACGTCGCTGTCTGTTCGGTTGGCTTGCTGTATCGACTGGACAATCGACTGCACCGCTCCCTGCCCCTGGACGAGTGCCGGGAACAGCAAGATATCCGCAAGCGGATAGCGGCGCTTGAGCGTCGTCAGGATATCGCGCACTGCGGCTCCGGTCTGCGCTGTAATGACACCCACTTTTCGCGGATAAACAGGCAGCGGCTGTTTATGGGCCGGGTTGAACAAGCCTTCTTTTCCGAGCTTTTCTTTGAGCTGCTCGAACGCTAAATAATAATCGCCGATGCCGTCCGGCTGCATCGACTGCGCATAAAGCTGATACTGGCCCGATGCCGCATAGACGGAAATATCGCCGCGGATCAGCACGGTCATGCCGCTTTCCGGCCGGAACTTCACGGCGCTTGCACGGGCCGCAAACATTACTCCCGGCAGCCTTGCTTGCTGGTCTTTCAGCGTAAAATAGATGTGGCCACTCGTATGGATTTTCACGTTTGACAATTCGCCTTTTATGTAGACATCCCGCAAATGGGGATCTGCATCAAATTTCTTTTTTATGTATTTCGTTACAGCAGCAACACTTAAGTACGGGTCGGTGGTCGTCACTGTGTCAACCCCTGTCTATGGAAAGTAAAAAGCTGTCTTTCTTTCGAAAAACAGCTTTCTTTTTATTCATTTTACACGCTTTCGGCAGGTTTGTCTTTTGTTAATCGTTTTTCGGCCGACAGCAATGTGTTTTCCATCAGCATGGCAATGGTCATTGGCCCAACGCCGCCTGGGACCGGCGTAATAAAGCCAGCGCCTTTGCGCACTTCTTCAAAATCCACATCACCGCATAATTTGCCGGACTCGTCGCGGTTCATGCCGACATCGATAACGACAGCGCCCGCTTTGATGTGCTCGGGCCCAATAAATTTGGCACGGCCGATTGCGGCGATCACAATATCCGCTTGCTTGGTCATTGCTTGAAGATTAGGCGTCTTTGAATGGCAATACGTTACCGTTGCATCTTTTTGCAACAGCAGTTGGCCGACCGGTTTGCCGACAATGTTGCTGCGCCCGATAACAACTGCGTGCTTGCCGGCTGGGTCGATGCCGTAATGCGCGAGCAGCTCCATTACCCCGTGCGGTGTACACGGCAGGAATGCCTCTTTTCCGATCATCATATTGCCTACAGAAATCGGATGAAATCCATCGACGTCTTTTGACGGATCGATGGCGGTAATGATGTTGAATTCATCTATTTGTTTAGGCAGCGGCAATTGCACCAATATGCCGTGAATTGCCGGATCAGCGTTCAACTCGCCGATCTTCGCCAGCAAATCTTGTTCTGATAAAGTTGACGGGTATAAATGCAAATCAGAGCGCATCCCGAGTGATTCACATGTTTTCTTTTTGTTTTTGACATATGTTTGCGAAGCAGGGTCATCCCCTACAAGAACGACCGACAAAGCCGGCGTAATTCCTTGCTGTTCCAGTTTCTCTACACGTTGTTGCACTTGCTCTTTAATTTTCAGGCTTACCGCTTTTCCATCAATCAATTCAGCAGTCACGTAGATTCCTCCAATGGTTAGTTCGCAGTTTGGTCAGTGAATTTCGACAAGACGCCATTGACAAAGCGGCTCGATTTATCATCGCCGAACGTCTTGCTCAGTTCGATCGCTTCGTTCAATACCACTCGGCTCGGTGCATCGTTCATATATTCAAGTTCAAAAACCGCCATGCGCAAAATCGTGCGCTCGACTTTCGGCAGGCGCTCGAGCGACCAGTTCGCCAAATGGCCCTTGAGTTTGCCATCGATTTCATCCTGCTTGCTGTTGGTGCCCTCGACTAGCAGTTTATAAAATTGATCGGTTTCGCCGTCCATGACGTGCTCGATCGCTTCTTCGATTGTCAATTCTGTTCCATCCAGCTGGAACAGGGTCTGCAGCGCTTTCTCGCGCGCTTCGTGTCGTTTCATCATTTATTCCGGTCTCCTTTTCAAGCTGATTACCCTTCATTATACAGTTAATCCAGCCGAACTTCCAAGTTTGAAATGTTCCAACAAATCTCCCGCTGCCTCTATGCGCCCATAAAAAGAAGGCCGTTCCGGGCGGCAGAAAAGCGCCCGGACAGCCTATAGGTCAATCCGCCGGTGAACCATCAAAGTGGATGCCCGTCACATGGACATTCACTTCCTGCGTCTGAAGCGATGTCATCGTCTCCAGCGTTTGGCGAACTTGTTCTTGGATTTTTTGTGCGGTTTTCGGAATCGATGCCCCGTAGTGAATGACGCAATACACATCAATTGCCAACCCTTCTTCAGATAAATCGGTTTTGATGCCTTTGCCATGGACCTTTTTTCCGAGGCGTTCCACAACGCCCGAAGCAAAGTTTCCGCGCATGCTTGCGACGCCTTCGATATCGGTCGCCGCAATGCTGGCAATGATTTCGAGTACTTCCGAAGCGACTTCAATACTTCCGAGATTCTGTGTCCCAGGAGACTGCATTTTCAAATACGGTATTGTTTTATCTGCCATTCGGTTCATCCTCCTTTAGGAGTCCATTACATTATAGGTTTCCAGGAACTTCGTGTTGAAATCACCGGATTTAAACACTTCATGGTCCATTAGGCGAAGATGGAATGGAATGGTCGTAAACACGCCTTCCACAACAAATTCATCTAATGCCCGCTTCATTTTCGCGACAGCTTCTTCGCGCGTATCGGCGTACGTAATAAGCTTGGCGACCATGGAATCGTAATAAGGAGGGATCGAATACCCCGAGTACATGGCCGAATCGACGCGCACGCCCAGTCCGCCCGGAGGCAAATACATGTCCACGCGGCCCGCTGACGGCATAAAGTTTTTCAGCGGGTTTTCCGCGTTGATGCGGCATTCGATCGACCAGCCTTTAAACGTGACATCTTCCTGCCCATAAGCAAGTGTTTCGCCAGATGCTACTTTCAGCTGCTGCTGTATCAAGTCGATGCCGGTAATCATTTCTGTTACCGGATGCTCGACTTGAATGCGTGTATTCATTTCCATAAAGTAAAATTTCTGGTTTTCCACATCGAAAATAAATTCAAC
>JASKZU010000195.1 GCA_030147455.1 Planococcus sp. (in: firmicutes)
AAATCACGTTGGTAGTAAGAAACCGACAAGGGCGCATTGAACGCTTTGTGCATCTCGGCACTGGGAACTACAACGACCAAACAGCTAAAATCTATACGGACATGAGCTTGTTCACTTCGAAAAAAGAAATCGGCGTGGATGCTACCAACTTTTTTAATTATTTGAGCGGGTATACCGAAAAGCCTGAATTCCATTATTTGTCGGTCGCTCCGTTTTCGATTCGCCAAGATATTCTGCAATTGATTGAATCTGAGATTCGCCACGAAAAAAAATACGGCAATGGCCGCATTATTGCCAAGATGAATTCGTTAACCGATAAAGCCATCATCATGAAGCTTTACGAGGCATCGCGCGCCGGCGTGAAAATCGAATTGATTGTCCGTGGCATTTGCTGCTTGCGCCCAGGCATTCCGGGCGTAAGTGAAAACATCCGAGTGCGGAGTATTGTTGGCCGTTTGCTTGAACATAGCCGGGTTTATTATTTTCACAGGAACGGAAAAGATAAGCTATTTCTATCTTCAGCTGATATGATGACGCGGAATTTAAACAACCGCATCGAGATCTTATTCCCGGTGCTCGACAAACAAATCAAGGAGCAGGTAAAGGAGATCCTTGAGTTGTCCTTGAGAGATAACGTAAAAGCCCGTGAACAGGATGAAAACGGCAATTACGGTTATATCCGGCGCATAGAAGGACAACCTATCATCGACAGTCAAATGGAATTGTTCGAGCAGGCTTACCAAGTGGCGGAAGACGAAGAATAAAAGGATTTTAGCAATTGAAAAAGAGCCGTCGCTTGCGGTATAGTGAGTAGAGTTTCTAAAAAGACAGTAACGATCTTTTGCGACAACCAGTTTTTATAAAACGTCGGAACGTTCGCATGCAATGCCTGCAGTTCAGTAGCAGGCTTGGATGTTAGAGCAGTTGAAAGGTCAGGGAGAACAGGTGAGAACATGAGCTACTTTATAACACTTGAAGGCGGAGAAGGGGCAGGCAAGAGCACAATCCTTCAAAAGCTTTCCGAAAAATTAAATGCAGCAGGCTATGAAACGGTTACAACGCGCGAGCCGGGCGGCATTGAAATTGCTGAAAAAATACGGGAAGTTATCTTGGACCGTGCGCATACAGCCATGGATGCCCGGACAGAAGCGCTGTTGTATGCAGCAGCGCGTCGCCAGCATTTAGTGGAGCGGGTCATTCCCGCTCTGGAGTCCGGCAAGATTGTCTTATGCGATCGTTTTATCGACAGCAGCTTAGCTTATCAAGGGCATGCACGGGGGCTTGGACTGGAAGAAGTGCTGGCAATCAATGAGTTTGCTATAGAAGGGTATATGCCGGACTTGACGCTTTATTTCGATGTCAGCCCCAAGACAGGCTTATCGCGCATACTCGATGAAGGCAGAGCATATAACCGGCTGGACGAAGAATCGATGGCGTTTCACTTTAAAGTGCGTGAAGGCTATCTGCTGCTGCTTGGCCGTTACCCGGAACGAATTCAACTGCTCAATGCAGAAAACGAATTGGACGAAGTCGTTGCAGATGCATTTGAAGCATTGACGCGTTTTTTTGCCGAAAAAGAATAAACAATTTGCTGCAGCCCTTTTCATAAAGGGCTGTTTTTTAAACCTTCCAAACAGTGGATTGTCATGAATTTTTTGCATCGCTAAAGGAAACAGGTGACGGGACGTTCTTTGTTCGTGTTATACTAATAGCTAAGGAAGCAATCTAAAAAAAGGAGTGAGTGCTGATGAAACTCGTCGTAGCAGTAGTACAGGATCAAGATAGTAACCGCTTATCCAATGCGTTGACGAAAAATGATTTTCGGGCTACCAAACTTGCCAGTACAGGAGGGTTTTTGCGCTCAGGAAATACCACCTTTTTGATCGGGGTCGATGATAGTCGAGTTCCGAAGCTGATGGATTTGATTCGCGACAACTGCCGCTCGCGTGAACAAATGGTGGCACCGGTTTCCCCTATGGGCGGAAATGCGGATTCATATATACCTTACCCGGTCGAAGTGGAAGTGGGCGGCGCAACGATTTTCGTGTTGCCGATCGAACAATTCCAGCAATTTTAAGCTACTCGTCCGCACTACCCGTGATCCCTCTGGAACACGGGATTTTTTACAAGTTTGAAGGTGGAAACATGCATAAAACAATTGAAGAATTGCAGGAAATGCAGCCTGTGGTAATCAAGCGGCTGCAGGGGGCATATGCAAAAGACCGCTTAGCCCATGCCTACTTGCTCGAAGGGCCTTCAGGGTCTGGAAAAAAAGAACTGACGCATTTTTTCGTCAAACTATTGCTGTGCGAAACGCCCGATGAAAATGTTCCATGTGAAACATGCCGGAGCTGCAAACTCTATGAAAGCGGCAATCATCCAAACATTTTATTTATTAAACCAGATGGTCAAAATATTAAAATCGATCAAATTCGCGAGCTGATTTATGCGATGAATAAAACAGCGCTCAATACAGGACGCAAAATATATGTAATTGAACAAGCAGACCGGTTGAACAATTCGTCCGCCAACGCATTGCTTAAGTTTTTGGAAGAACCGGAAGCGAATGTTACCGCAATTCTTTTAACAGAACGTTTGAATGCCATTATGAGCACCATTCGTTCACGCTGCCAGTTGTTGTCGTTCCAGCCGTTGTCACGGCCGAAATTGATGGAAAAACTCCAAGCAGAAGGAATGACGCAGTCGATGGCGGCGACAGTCAGCATGCTGACGCAAAGTCAGTCGGAAGCCCATCGCTTGAGCGAGGAAGAAAGTTTTGCTGAAGAGCGTAAATTGGTATTAAAGCTTGTAGAAACGGTCGGTGTCAACGTTCATGAAGCATTACTTTTGGTTCAATCCGACTGGTTGCCACTGTTTAAGGAGAAAGAAGATGCCGAACGGGGTCTGGACATGTTATTATTTGCATATCGGGACATTGCTTCCGTGAAAGCGGGTCTTGAAACTGCACGCACATATCCGGACATGGAAGAAACTTGGAAGCAGATGGCGCTTCAGCGTTCGTTCGATGTATTGTCCAGGCAGCTGCAGGCAGTGCTACAAGCCAAACAGCAATTGCCTCGCAATATGAACCGGACACTGTTGATGGAGCAATTGATGCTGAATCTGCAGGAGGGGTAACCAATTGTATAAAGTAATAGGAGTCCGCTTCAAGAAAGCGGGTAAAATATATTATTTCGATCCAGGCGAAGCTGCGATCGAAAAAGACGACTATGTCATTGTGGAAACAGCACGGGGAATCGAGTACGGAAAAGTAGTCGTCCCTGTCAAAGAAGTCGGCGAGAACGATGTGGTGCTGCCGCTTAAGCAAGTCGTGCGCGCAGCGACTGAACGTGACCGCTTGCAAGTAGATGAAAACCGTTCAGAAGCAGAACGTGCTTTTGAAGTGGGAACAGAAAAAATCGAAGCACACCGTCTTGAAATGAAGCTGGTGGATGTCGAGTATACTTTTGACCGCAATAAAGTTATCTTTTATTTCACTGCAGAAGGCCGCGTGGATTTTCGGAATTTGGTGAAAGACTTGGCATCTATTTTCCGTACACGCATTGAGCTGCGCCAAATCGGCGTACGCGACGAAGCGAAAATGCTCGGAGGCATTGGGCCTTGTGGGCGCATGCTATGCTGTTCGACATTCCTTGGAGATTTCGAACCGGTGTCGATCAAAATGGCTAAAGACCAGAACCTTTCATTGAACCCATCGAAAATTTCTGGGCTTTGCGGGCGTTTGATGTGCTGCTTGAAATATGAAAATGATGAATACGAGCAAGCGAAAAAAGAAATGCCGGACGTTGGCGCACGCGTTGAAACACCAGATGGCAACGGCCGTGTCGTCAGCTTGAACTTGCTTGAACGGGTGATGAAAATCCGTTTGACTGAACAAGAGCAGACGCTGGAATATACTTTGGACGAAATTATGAACCAAGGAACGAGAGCGTGAGGTGGTTTCAATGAAAGAAAAGAATTTTTTGGATACCGTCATGGATTTTGAACAGCAATTAGAGTCGATGCAAGAACAATTCCGCGACTTAAAAGCAGTAGTGGCGCGGACGATGGAAGAACACCATGCTTTGCAATTGGAAAACCACCACTTGCGCGCAAGGCTTGATGAACTAAATGCCAAAGTGCCCGAGCCGGAAAAAGTTGATCCTGTCAAGCTGAAGAAAGCCGTTATGGACATTGGCGAAGGCTACGACAATCTAGCCAGGCTTTACCACGAAGGCTACCATGTTTGCAACGTCCATTTCGGAAGCTCCCGAAAAGGCGACGACTGCCTGTTTTGTCTGTCTTTCCTAAATAAACAAAATTAACAAGGAAAGCGAAGGCAGCCAGATAGACCCGACAAGCACAAGATGGCTTGTTGAAGTGGCGTTCTTTGCCGCATAAGCAAACTGTCTTGTGACTCGAGGGTCTGGCTGCCGCAGCTGGACAATAGAGAAAAGTAAAAACGTCTGTCTTTTACAGGCATAACCACAAAATAGAAACAACAGGCTTCCGACACTCCGTGTGGCGGCAGCCTTTTATTATGGCAGGAGTGAACGATATGTTAACAAACGATGAGCGGCTGGATTACTTGTTGGCGGAGGATTTGCGCATCATTCAAAGTCCATCGGTTTTTTCTTTTTCGCTGGATGCGGTACTGCTGGCGCGTTTTGCATATGTACCGAAAAAGCGTGGAAAGATCGTCGACTTATGCACAGGAAACGGTGCTATCCCGCTGTTTTTGAGCGCACGGACCGAGTCAGCCATCATTGGTGTGGAGCTGCAGCCGCGGCTTGCAGATATGGCCAGGCGCAGCGTGGCCTTTAACGAACTGGGCGGGCAAATCGATATTCTGGAAGGCGATGTAAAGGAAATCCCGGCACAGCTCGGATTTGAAAAGTTCGATGCGGTAACATGCAACCCGCCTTATTTTCCGGCGCATGAAATGAGCGACAAAAATATAAGCGAGCATATGGCCATTGCGCGCCACGAGCTTTATTTAACGCTGGAGGAAGCAGTGCGCGCATCAAGCCAGTTGTTGAAGCAAGGCGGCAAAGCCGCTTTTGTCCACCGTTCCGGCCGGCTGATCGATATCATTGCAGCCATGCGCGCCAATCGCCTGGAACCCAAACGGATTCGCCTCGTTTACCCAAAGGCGGGGAAAGAAGCAAATACGTTGTTGATTGAAGGCATCAAGGATGGCAAACCGGATTTAAAGGTATTGCCGCCATTGATCGTCTACGGGGATGACGGCGAATATACAGAAGAAGTGCGGGGCTTGTTGTATGGAAGCGGACAATAATCATTATTTCTATGTGCTCGAATGCGGGGACGGTTCGTACTATGCTGGTTATACGAACAATTTAGCAAAACGCCTTGCTGCACACGAAAGCGGCAAAGGAGCAAAATATACACGTTCACGCGGCCCGCTGCTGCTGATTCATGCAGAGCAGTTCGCCACCAAACCGGAAGCGATGAAGGCGGAATATGCCTTTAAGCAATTAAGCAAAGCGGAAAAAATCGCCCATATCGAGGGCAGGAAGGCGGAACGGTCATGAAATCGCAAAAAAGCTTTGCCGGCGAGCAGCCTACGCTGTATTTGATTGCCACACCGATCGGCAATTTAGAGGATGTGACGGTCCGAGCACTTCGGCTTTTAAAAGAAGTGGACATCATCGCAGCGGAAGATACCCGCAACACGCGAAAACTATGCAATTATTTTTCTATCGAGACGCGACTCGTCAGTTACCATGAACACAATCAAGAAAGCGGCGGAGAAAAAATTCTGGCTTATTTGGAAGAAGGAAAGTCAGTGGCGCTCGTCAGCGATGCCGGCATGCCATGTATTTCCGATCCTGGTGAAGATATTGTAAAAAAAGCAGTGGCCGCCGGTTATGCGGTCGTTCCGATTCCGGGAGCGAACGCGGCACTTAGTGCTCTTATCGCCTCCGGTATCACGCCTCAGCCTTTCCAGTTTTATGGATTTCTATCGCGCAATAAAAAGGCACGCCAAGCCGAACTGGAAAAGTTAAGCCAAAAAGAAGAAACGCTGCTGTTTTATGAAGCACCTCATCGCTTAAAAGAAAGTTTGAAAAGTTTGGCCGCATCTTTCGGGGGTGGTCGCCGAATCGTATTGGCGCGTGAAGTAACCAAGAAATTTGAGGAATTTTTGCGCGGCACTTTGGAAGAAGCTGTGGAATGGGCAGAAACCAACGACATTCGCGGTGAATTTTGCCTCGTTGTTGAAGGCAATTCCGAACCGGACGAGCCGGAAACCGATGAAAGCTGGAGAGAGCTGACAAAAGAGCAGCATGTGCAGCAATTGATGAATGATAAGCAATTGACGTCCAAAGAAGCCATCAAAGAAGCAGCAAAAATCAGGGGCCTTCCCAAACGTGAAGTTTACCAGGCTTTTCACCAGGAATAAAAGCAAAAAAAAAGCCGGTGTGCATAAGCACGCCGGTCTTTATTTTTTCAAGTTGTTCTGGATTTCTTTCACCAATAGCTCGGCGCCTTCAGAGCTGAGGATCAGTTTTCCGCCAACCAATTGCATGTTTTCGTCAGAAACTTCACCTGTAACGGCACATGTCATGTTTGGCATATATTTTTTCAAAATAATTTTGTCGTCATCTACATAAATTTCCAGCGCATCTTTTTCTGCAATTCCAAGCGTACGACGCAATTCAATTGGAATAACAACGCGGCCTAATTCGTCTACTTTACGCACAATACCAGTTGATTTCATAATAGTTAGCCCCTTTCAATGGTAGCGGTAATATTCGTCAAAATTCGACATTTACCACTTCTTGTCATAAATCATACCAACTAATGGCAATTAGGTCAATAAAAAACTATGTTTTTCATAATAAATTTTGGGAATTAAGCGCAACTATTCATGATTCCGACGTTTTTTTGCCATTTTTTCTGCTGGAATCATCGTGTAGAAAACCAGATAGGCAAAAGCGTCAGTCTGCTATTTTCAGGAGGAAACATTGTACAAAATTCATGACTTCGTTAAAATGAAGGATATACAAAAAAACTGGAGGAATTTTTCGTGACTGCCAAGAACAAGACATTTTACCTCACTACTCCTATCTACTACCCGAGCGGAAAATTCCATATCGGAACGGCCTATACGACTGTAGCATCCGACGCCATGGCGCGCTATAAGCGCTTGCGCGGCTTTGACGTCCGTTTTTTGACGGGAATGGATGAGCACGGGCAAAAGATTGAAGAAAAAGCCCAGGAAGCAGGAATGGCGCCACAAGCATACGTCGATGAAATGGCGGAAGCGGCGAAAAAAGTCTGGGAAGTTATGGACATCAGCTATGATGATTTTATCCGTACAACAGAAGAACGCCATAAAAAAAGCGTTGAAAAGATTTTCCAGACGTTTTTGGATAACGGCGACATCTACAAAGGCGAATATGAAGGCTGGTATTGTACGCCTTGTGAATCGTTTTATACTGAAGCCCAGTTGGTGGACGGAAACTGTCCGGACTGCGGTCGTCCTGTCCATAAAGTAAAAGAAGAATCGTATTTCTTCAATATGAAAAAATACGCCGATCGCTTGTTGGCTTATTATGACGATCACGTCGAATTTATCGAGCCGGAATCGCGCAAAAATGAAATGGTCAACAACTTTATCAAACCGGGCCTTGAAGATTTGTCTGTTTCCCGGACTTCCTTTGACTGGGGGATTCCGGTGCCGGGAGACCCGAAACATGTAATTTACGTATGGGTCGATGCGTTATCGAACTATATCACATCACTCGGCTACGGCTCGGATGACGAAACGAAGTTCAACCAGTACTGGCCGGCGGATGTCCACGTTGTCGGCAAAGACATTGTGAGGTTCCATACGATTTACTGGCCGATCTTCCTGATGGCGCTTGATTTGCCATTGCCGAAAAAAGTATTTGCTCATGGTTTTATTATGATGAAAGACGGCAAAATGTCTAAATCAAAAGGCAACGTCGTCTATCCGGAAATGCTCGTGGAGCGCTACGGGCTGGATGCGGCACGTTATTTCCTGCTGCGTGAATTGCCGTTTGGTTCAGATGGCGTCTTTTCACCTGAATCGTTTGTGGAACGCACCAACTTTGACTTAGCGAATGACCTTGGGAATTTATTGAACCGTACCGTATCAATGATCAACAAATACTTTGACGGCCAAGTGCCGCAAGTGGACGGGCAGCAAACAGAGTTTGACGCAGCACTGCAAACTGTTGCGAAAAATACAGTAGCGGTCTACGAAGAGCATATGGAAAAAATGCAGTTCAGCCTTGTGTTGAGCGAAGTTTGGGCGTTAATTTCGCGCACGAACAAATATATCGATGAAACCCAGCCATGGGTGCTTGCAAAAGACGAAGCATCAAAAGGAAAGTTGGCCTCTGTCATGGCCCATTTAGCTGAAAGCTTGCGCATGACAGCGGTTATGCTCCAGCCGTTCTTGCCGAATGCACCGAAACAAATTATCGAGCAGCTCGGCCTGACGCCTGAATTCCTGGAGTGGGATACACTTGAAGCGTTCGGCGTCATTCCCGAAGGCACATCGGTTGTCGAAAAAGGCACACCGATTTTCCCGCGCCTTGAAGTAGAGCCGGAAGTCGCTTATATCCGCGACCAAATGCGCGGTGCTTCTACTCCTAAAGAGCAAGCGGCAGTTCCGGAAAAACCGGACACGCCGGAAATTACGATTGATGAATTTATGAATGTAGACTTGCGAGTAGCAACGGTCACAGCGTGTGAACCGGTCAAGAAAACCGACAAGCTATTAAAGCTGCAAGTAGATCTCGGTTATGAAACGCGCCAAGTTGTTTCCGGCATTGCCGAGCATTATAAGCCAGCTGATCTTGTTGGCCAAAAAGTCATTATTGTTGCCAACCTGAAACCCGTAAAACTGCGCGGTGAACTTTCTCAGGGAATGATTTTGGCAGGTCAACAAGATGGTTATCTTACCGTTGCTTCTGTAGACCAGAAATTGCCGAACGGTACAAAAGTTAAGTAAATATTCGTATGCCAGCCTGCTCATCTGAGTAGGCTTTTTTTATTTTTATTAGGACTTAAGAACTCTAGAAAATGCTATTTTTCATTCAATAAGTCTAGAGTGTGTAATTTTGTAATCCAAATGTAACGTCGTTGTGAAGAAAGAAATGGATACAACCCTTACAATGGAATTTATGCAAAGGAGACTGATGAAGATGTTTATCGATACCCATGTTCACTTGAACGCAGACCAATATGACGAAGACTTGCAAGACGTTATCGATCGTGCGTTGAAAAGCAAAGTAGAGAAAATGGTCGTCATCGGTTTTGACCGGAAAACAATACGCCGCGCTATTGAGCTGGCTGACAGCTACGAATTTATTTATGCGGTCATTGGATGGCATCCTGTTGATGCCATTGATTGTACGGCAGAAGATTTAGAGTGGATCGAGCAATTGGCTGGTCACGAAAAAGTAGTCGGCATCGGTGAAACAGGTCTTGATTATCACTGGGACAAATCCCCGAAAGATATTCAACACGATGTATTCCGCAAACAAATCCAGTTGGCTAAACGGGTCAACTTGCCAATCATTATCCATAACAGGGAAGCAACAGAAGACGTCATGACGATTTTGCGTGAAGAAGGCGCAGAGCAAGTTGGAGGAGTCATGCATTGCTTCGGCGGCAGTGTAGAAACGGCTTATCAAAGCATCGACATGAACTTTATGATTTCCCTTGGCGGCCCGGTAACATTTAAAAATGCCAAAAAACCGAAACAGGTGGCGGCGGAAATTCCGCTTGAACATTTGATGATCGAGACCGATGCCCCGTATCTGGCGCCGCATCCTTACCGCGGCAAGCGCAACGAGCCTTCTTATGTGCCGCTTGTGGCTGAAGAAATTGCCCGTTTAAAAGAATTGCCAGTCGAAACAGTGGCCGAGGCAACTACAGCCAACGCCAAACGATTTTATAAACTTCCGTAAATGGCCTGTCCGGCTTGATACGTGAATACGAGATATGCACGAGTCTGTAATTGCTTGTCTGTACAAGGAGGAACTATTTTTGATAAAAGCCACAAACAACAGCCATTCAACTAAATCGTTTTCCGGCAAATCGATGGCCATCAGCATTGCGACTGTTCTTATGTTCGCAGCAGTATTGGCATTCGCGATTTTTGAAGGAACGAAAAACAACGTGACCATTACAGCTAACGGCGAAATCGAAGAAATCCGGACGCACGCCAAAACAGTCGGCGACGTTTTAGAGGAACAGGCAATCAAAGTTGGACAAGATGACTTTTTGAGCCACTCCGCAGATGCAGCAGTCGAAGGCGACATGGCCATCAAATGGGATGAAGCTGAACAATACACAGTCAGTGTTGATGGTGAAGCCCAGTCAGCGTGGACAACGAAGAACACTGTGTCAGCAATTTTGGAAAAAGCGCAAGTCGACGTAACCAAGCACGACAAAGTCAGCCCCGGGCTTGATGAAAAAATAGATGTGAAAACGGAAATCAAAGTGGAGAAAGCATATGAAGTGACCATTGTGGACGGCGGCAAAGATAAGAAAGTCTGGGCTACTTCGACTACGGTCGCTGACTTTTTGACACAGCATAAGATAGAGCTGGGCAAACTTGATCGAGTGGAAAAGGATATGGAAGAGCTGGTTCTTCCAAAAGCGAAGATTGAAGTTGTGCGCGTAGAAAAAGTCACCGATGTAGTGGAAGGCGCGGTTAAATACAGCGTAGAAACGAGAAAAGATGCTTCTTTGTTGAAAGGAAGCGAAAAGCTCGTTCAAAAAGGCGAAAATGGCCTGGTGAAAAAAACGTATGAAGTTATTAAAGAAAATGGCAAAGAAGTAAAGCGTGAATTGATGAAAGAAAAAGTGGTAAAAGAACCAAAGCAGCAAATCACAGCGATCGGCACCAAAACAGTGGTTGCCACTCCAGTCCCTAAGAAAGAA
>JASKZU010000202.1 GCA_030147455.1 Planococcus sp. (in: firmicutes)
CCCTGTCTCTTTTTTCAAATAAACTGTCGATTCGCCTGATGATTGGCCTCGGAATGCTTATGGTGACCTCAGGGTATGTGATGTATGCTTTTTCCTGGTCTTTTTTATCCATCACTGCGGGATTTGTCCTGCTCGGGTTTTTCAATGTATTTCTCGATACGGGCATTACGACCTTTTATCAAAACAATGTGCCGATTGCCGTTATGGGAAGAGTCACAAGCATTTTCCAGCTGATTCAAAGCGCTTTTCAAGTAGTTGTGATATTGGCAATAGGCTTGCTTGCGGACGTTGTATCGCTTAGGCTGACAATCGTCGTGCTGGCGCTTGCCATGTTCGCTGCCGCCTGGATTTATATGCTATTCGTCCTCGACCGCCGCTATTTAGCATGGTACGAGGAACCGAAAAAAGAACTCGAAGAAAAGTTGGTTTAACTGCTGCAAAAAAGACCAGGCAGTTGCCTGGTCTTTTTCTAAACTCTACTTACTGCGCTGTCCAATGAGAGGGACGTGCAATATGATCAGGCAGACGGGTTGAAGCGTTGCCTTTTGCCGAGTTGATTTGCATTTGGGTTAAAAACAAGCTTGTTGACAAGTCGGCGCCTCCGAGTTCAGCATCCCGAAGGTCGGCACCGATAAAATCCACAAACCTTAAATCTGCTTTTCGCAAATTGGCAGCGATGAGATAAGCTCCGCGCAAGTCGGTTCCTCTTAAATCATGATTGCTGCAATTTTTGCCCATCCAGTTAGCGCCTCGCTTCTCGCGGGAGAGCTTGTTGTCCTTAGCAGTTCGCTTATTTTCAGGCAGGCGCCTCAATTCGGTACTCGCTTTCATCAGCAACTCGCCCACTGGCATGCGGCATGAAACCAAATCTATATCCAGTAAATCGTCAGCCGGAAGCAAGGTCAGTTTTTGAAGGCGCTCGAGCTGCATCGTCAGTTGTTCGCGTATAGGCTGATGTAATTCGTATGACAAAGCTTCTGCAGTAAAAGCGATCATTTCGGCTAATTGCATCATCACAGGGAAGGCTTGAAACATTTTATCAGCCTGCGCGGGAGAATTTCTCCAGCTTTGCCCGCCGAATGTCTTTTGGGCAATCATTTGGCCGGCACCGAGGCAATCGAAAACGGTACAGCCTTTAAAACCTGTTTGTCTTAATCGGCTGTGAATTTGGCAGCGAAAATCTTCTTGCAGATTCGGGCAAGGGGTTCCGGCAGGCTTGTTGATCGCAAAATCACTGGAAGCAATTAAATGAAGCGCCGTACAGCACAGACCAAAACATTTGGAACAGTCTGCTTTCAGTTCTGCCCGTATTTTTCGGGCTAGCGATGGATCGATGGTTTGCGCATCTTGCATATAGAGGCCTCCAAATAAAAAAACTGATTTTTCTTTTATTATAGCGCAGTTTTCCATAAACCATAGCGCTCGGAGTGTAGACAGCTGGAAGATGAAACTAAGAAAGGGGGAACAGCGATGAACAACAGCGATGTCGATCAGGATTTTAGCATTATTCCGATCACACCTCATTTCCAAGACGCTGCCAAGCAGCTGGTGCTGGACGGCTTGAAAGAACGGTTTGGTTTTTTAGATCGGTCATTAAATCCCGATTTGAACGATATCCTTGGCCATTACAGCCAGAGTGGCATATTTTTGATCGGCCTGTGTAATGGCCGTGTCGTCTGTACAGGCGCACTTACCAATGAAGATGGAGGCATAGGAAGAATTCAGCGAATGTCCGTGCAGCCATCGTTTCGCCGAATAGGATTGGCAAGGCGAATGATCGAGTCGCTGGAGACAGAAGCGGCCGAAAAAGGATATACACACTTAATACTCGAAACGAACAACGATTGGGGCAGCGCCATCAGCTTCTATAAAGCCAAAGGCTACCAACTTGACTGGAAAGACGATCAACGCAGTCATTTTATCAAGTCTATCGAACACATTTACATAAAAGAGCAGGATAAAATCAATGGATGACGCTTGTGAATGGAGCGAGCAAAGATGAGGAAATGGAAGACACTTGACAGCAAATATATCTACAAATCTAATTTTGGCAACTTGAGAAGAGACACTTGCGAACTTCCAGGCGGCCAGGTTATTGACAATATTTACATCAATGAATATACGAATTGGGTAAATGCTATTGTCATAACAAAAGAGCATCAGTTGGTGCTAGTGGAACAATACAGGCACGGCGGCCAAAAATCTTATTTGGAAATACCTGCAGGGAAAATAGAAAAACATGAAACAGCAGAACAAGGGATGCTGAGAGAACTAAGAGAAGAAACAGGATACGCATCTAGTGAAAAACCGGTGTTGCTTGGAGAGTACATGGTAAACCCTGCTTTACAAACGAATAAAATCATAACATTCCTGATCACAGAAGCAATTAACGTTTCCGGGCAGAAACTGGATGCGGGTGAAGATATTCAAGTAAAGCTTATAGACTTCACTGAATTCGGACGCTTGTTAAAAAGCGGGATGGTCGAAACGCAGCTTTTTACGGCAGGTGCGTATTACATGGCTTTGGCTTTATTGAATGAATAAAAAGTTATTCATAGGAAGGGGGTATGTAGTTGGCATCAGTGTTTTGCAGGCTCAACTTGTCATAACCGGATAAATATAAACCACTGAATACAGGAGGGAAAAGGATGAATACCATTGAAAAGCTCATTGTCGGCGTGCCGCTCGTCGCGCTTTTTATCGTCGCGGGGTTTGTTATCTATCTAAATGTTGCAGACGAAGGGGCAAGTGAAGCGGGAAAAATCGACGAGCAAGCTATTTCTTCCGTTGCGGCATCAGCCAGAAAAATAGAACCGGTTTCCTATCAAACGCTCGACCAGTTGATTTTATCCACTGAAGAAAAATGGGAGGAAATTAGTGTAGAAGATAAATATGCAAAAGGATTAGGCGACGAAACTTATCAAGTGCTAAGTTCCTTCATTCCGGAAGCCCATCAGCTTAACGTATACGCTGACGAGTATGATGTTAAAACCGAATTGAGAAATCTCCAAACAACGGCTGAAAAACTAACCAGTCCACTTGAAGAACTTCCGAAAGAAGAAAGAAAAACACTGATTTCCTGGTTTGGTACACAGCTCGAACAAGCAACTGTTAAAGTGAAGAACCGGCAATGAACAAGATGATTTTTTTGAATAATTTAATTAGAGGAGCGGGAAATGAAGACAATGAATGAAGTGTCGAAAAAAGAAAAACACAATGTACTGACAAATTATTTAGGACCTGAATTAAATAGGCCGATTGCAGTTTTTCCAAGCAAAGAAAAAAAGAAACTCATCATTTTAGAATATATCACGTTGAAATTTAAAATGAATAAATTGTATTCAGAATTACAAGTTAATGAATTGATAAGCCCTATTCATCATGATTACGTTTCTGTCCGCCGGTATCTCGTCGAGTATGGATTTATCGGAAGAGAAAAAGATGGATCAGGCTATTGGCTTTTGAATAAATATGACTAGATATAATGAATAAATTACTCTAATAGGCCTAGTTAACGAAACGGACAGGAGGGCTATTATGAAAGAGGTAATTCAAAGTGATGATGATCTTTTAGAAATGCTTGATTCTTTACTAAGAGAGCCAGCTGGATTCTGGGATAACTTTTATTCGGACCGGAAAAAAGGCGTTCCTTTTTTCGTCAATAAACCGGATGAAAATTTAGTTTCTTATTTCCGAAATGGACTTATTTATTCAGGGAATGTGCTCGAATTGGGAAGCGGGCCCGGGCGCAACGCTTTTTATTTTGCAAAAAAAGGCTGCCAAGTGGATGCCGTGGACTTGTCCGAAGAATCCATTAAATGGGCACAGGAAAGAATGAATGAGGGCGCCGGGCAGGTAAACTTTATCCATGCAAACCTTTTCGATTTCCCGATTAAAGATGGCGCCTATGATATTGTTTATGATTCTGGCTGCTTTCATCACATTGCGCCTCATCGGAGAAAAAAATATTTGGAATTGGTGCACCGCTCGTTAAAGCCAGGCGGCTGCTTTGCGCTCACCTGTTTCGTCGAAGGCGATGAATTGGGCGGCTCTGACATATCTGATTGGGAAGTTTACCGCCAACGAAGCTTAGATGGCGGATTGGGGTTTACCGAAGAAAGACTGCGGACCATTTTTGTCGATTTTACCGCGTTGGAAATCAGGAAGATGCGTCAAGCGGATTCGTCGGAAGCTGTGTTTGGTTTGTCAGGTTTATGGACTGCACTGTTTAAAAAAGAATAGTTAAGTTAACTAGCTTTGTAAAATTACCCCGATTCATACTTGCTTTTATATTTTTCAAAAACAAAATAGTGGAAAAATGGAATTGACAACAAATGGATTGGACTTTATAGTGTTTAAAACATCATTCAAA
>JASKZU010000209.1 GCA_030147455.1 Planococcus sp. (in: firmicutes)
GGAACAGAGCATTTGCTGCTCGCATTGATTCGCGAAGGAGAAGGCGTTGCAGCCCGCGTGCTGGGCAATGCCGGTGTCAGCCTGAATAAGGCACGCCAGCAGGTCCTGCAGCTTCTAGGCAGCAATGAACAGGCTTCAACGGGTACAAGCCCGAATGCTTCCGCTAATACCCCGACACTTGATGGATTGGCACGCGACTTAACGCAAGTTGCACGTGAAGGCAGCCTGGATCCTGTTATTGGGCGCAGCGATGAAATTACACGTGTTATTGAAGTGTTGAGCCGCAGAACGAAAAATAACCCGGTTCTTATTGGAGAGCCTGGTGTAGGTAAGACGGCGATTGCAGAAGGGCTTGCCCAGCAAATCGTAAACAACGAAATCCCTGAAACACTTCGTGACAAGCGCGTAATGGTTCTCGACATGGGGACTGTTGTAGCAGGCACGAAATACCGCGGTGAGTTTGAGGACCGCTTGAAAAAAGTAATGGACGAAATTCGCCAAGCCGGCAACGTCATTCTCTTTATTGATGAGCTTCACACATTGATTGGAGCAGGCGGAGCTGAAGGAGCCATTGATGCGTCGAATATCCTGAAACCGTCGCTCGCACGCGGTGAATTGCAGTGCATCGGGGCAACAACTTTAGATGAATACCGCAAGTATATCGAGAAAGATGCAGCACTAGAGCGCCGCTTCCAGCCGATTCAAGTAGATGAGCCGACAGTCGAGGAATCGATTGAAATCATTAAAGGTCTGCGTGACCGCTACGAAGCGCATCACCGTGTGAAAATTACTGATGAAGCAATCGAAGCTGCAGCGAAAATGTCCGACCGTTATATATCCGACCGCTTCCTGCCGGATAAAGCGATCGATTTGATCGATGAAGCAGGATCAAAAGTGCGCTTGCGTTCGTATACGACTCCGCCAGATCTGAAACAGCTTGAAACGCGCTTGGAGGCTGCCCGTTCTGAGAAAAACGAAGCGGTGCAAAGCCAAGAGTTCGAAAAAGCGGCGTCGCTTCGCGATGCAGAGCAAAAGCTGAAAGACGAACTTGAACAAACGAAAAAAGAATGGAAAGAAAAACAAGGCAAAGAAGAATCCGAAGTGACGGTCGAAGATATCGCGAAAGTCGTCTCTATGTGGACTGGCGTACCGGTATCCAGACTTGCCCAAACAGAATCCGACAAATTGCTTAATTTGGAGCAGATTCTCCACAGCCGCGTCATCGGCCAGGACGAAGCGGTCACTTCCATTTCCAAAGCGATTCGCCGTGCACGCGCCGGATTGAAAGATCCGAAGCGTCCAATCGGTTCATTTATCTTCCTTGGGCCAACAGGCGTCGGGAAAACAGAGCTTGCAAAAGCTTTGGCTGAATCAATGTTCGGGGACGAGGACGCTATGATCCGCATCGATATGTCCGAGTACATGGAGCGCCACACGACTTCCCGTTTGGTTGGATCGCCTCCAGGTTATGTTGGATATGAAGAAGGCGGCCAGCTGACAGAAAAAGTCCGCAGAAAGCCATATTCTGTCGTATTGCTCGATGAAATCGAAAAAGCGCACCCTGAAGTCTTCAACATTCTTCTGCAAGTGCTGGAAGATGGCCATTTGACAGACTCTAAAGGACGCCGCGTCGATTTCCGCAATACGGTCATCATTATGACATCAAACGTCGGGGCTCAAGAGCTGAAGTACAACAAATATGTCGGCTTCAACTTGGAAGATGCACAAACTGATTATAAAGACATGAAAGGCAAGATGCTTGCTGAGTTGAAAAAAGCGTTCCGCCCAGAATTCCTAAACCGTGTCGACGACATGATCGTGTTCCATTCACTCGAGAAGAAAGACTTGCGCCAAATTGTCGATTTGATGACACAGCAGTTGACAACTCGTTTGAAAGAACAGGACATCCATTTGGAGCTGACAGAGGCAGCGCTTGATAAAATCGCTAAAGAGGGGTATGATCCGGAATACGGAGCACGTCCTCTGCGCCGCTCACTTCAAAAGCACGTCGAAGACCGGTTGTCTGAAGAATTGCTGAAAGGAACGGCAATTGCAGGCCAGCATATTGTCTTTGATTTCCAGGATGACGATTTTGTTGTCCGGACAAAAGAAGGGGTAGCAGAGAATTCGTAATGACATTCCGCCCGCCGGATATTTCCGGCGGGCTTTTTCTATTGAATATAGGAGGTAATTATGGCGAAGAAAAAGATCAAATTTATCTGCCAGTCCTGCGGCTATGAGTCTGCTAAGTGGATGGGAAAATGCCCAGGCTGTGCTGCGTGGAATACGATGACAGAAGAGATGGAAGTGGCGGCGCCGAAAGGAACAAGAGGGGCGTTTCAGCATAGCGCCCCGCAAGCGGCTCAAAAAGCTACGCCAATTAATTCCATTGAAACAAAAGAAGAGCCGCGGACGAAAACGGAGATGGAAGAGTTGAACCGTGTTCTTGGCGGCGGCATCGTAGCAGGGTCATTAGTTTTGATCGGTGGAGATCCGGGTATTGGGAAATCTACCTTGTTATTGCAGGTCTCGGCATTGCTTGCCAAAGGCGGCAAAAAAGTTTTGTATATCTCAGGTGAAGAATCGATCCGCCAGACAAAAATGCGGGCCGAACGGCTGGATGCGGTTTCCGGCGATTTGCTGATTTTTGCGGAAACCAATCTGGAACTCATTCACCATGCCATTGAAGAAGTAGAACCGGATTTTGTCATCGTGGACTCGATCCAAACCGTGCATCACCCGGAAGTCACTTCTGCCCCGGGCAGTGTCACACAAGTACGCGAAAGTACGGCTGAGTTGATGCGCGTTGCAAAAACGAAGGGCATTGCGATTTTCCTGGTAGGGCACGTAACGAAAGAAGGACAGATTGCAGGGCCGCGTATTTTGGAACATATGGTGGATACTGTTTTGTATTTTGAAGGTGAGCGCCATCACACGTACCGTATTTTACGCAGTGTCAAAAACCGCTTTGGTTCGACCAATGAAATCGCCATTTTCGAAATGCTGCAAAGCGGGTTGAAAGAAGTGTTAAACCCGTCTGAGCTGTTCTTGCAGGAGCGCTCAAGCGGAACTGCCGGCTCGACAGTAGTTGCGTCAATGGAAGGAACCCGGCCGATCTTGGTGGAGATTCAAGCGTTGGTTACTCCGTCGAGCTTTAACTATCCAAAGCGAATGGCGACGGGAATTGATCAAAACCGGGTGTCGCTATTAATGGCCGTGCTCGAAAAGCGTGTCGGCATGATGCTCCAGGCACAAGATGCTTATATTAAAGTAGCCG
>JASKZU010000283.1 GCA_030147455.1 Planococcus sp. (in: firmicutes)
GCGAACGCGCAAGCATGATGCCGATCGGCACAAACGCAATAGCCAAGTTCGGCGCTACGCCCATCGAAGAAATCACAGCGAAAATCGAACAGAATGCCACAATCAGCAAATTGTGATTGCCCTTGGATTTTCGGATCAATGAATAAATCGCCGAATCAATGGCGCCGGTATGTTCAACGACGCGGATGATGCCGCCGACAATCAAGATAAGGAAAATAATGCCGCCTGCCCCTGCAAGACCCACTTGAATCGAAGCGAATACATCCATCACCGACAGTGGTTCTGCTGTTATGTATTCAAAACTGCCCGGCACCACCTGTGTAATGCCGTTTACTTCTTCCCGTTCATATGTACCCGCTGGAACTATGTAAGATGCAACAAACGCCAATAATAAAAACCCGAACAAAATGACGTATACATCTGGCATGGCCCATTTTTTCCGCTGTTGCGGATCTTTCGTACTCTTCTTTCTTTCGGCCATGCTTGCGTTTGCCATCGGACCACTCTCCTTTTCCCAATTAGTTAGCTAAAGGGCTATTTTTTATATTTAACCAGTTTAGCATCTAACTAGGCAATTGTGCAGACAATTTCGATAACTTATCGATTCTTTTTGCCTGAACGTCCATCCTTTGCTTCAGAAGGCAGAACCATAATGTGTGAAAGGGACGAGAGGAAAATTCTCCCTCTCGGGGTATAGTTAGAAAAAGGAGGCGATCCAATGGAACTGCACAACGATCGCGAAGCAAAATTGTTCTCACCTGAATTCACGAAAAACCCTTACCCGACGTATGCACGCCTGCGCGAAGAAGATCCCATCCACCAAGTGCGCTTTCCTGACGGCCAGCTTGGCTGGCTGGTGACGCGCTACGCAGATGCGGATGCCGTACTGAAAGACCCGCGTTTTATCAAGGACTATTCAAAATTATTCGGAGGCAACATGGACCAGATGAGCGTCTTTACGCAGAACATGCTATTTTCCGATCCGCCTGACCACAAAAGGCTGCGCGGGCTTGCCCAAAAAGCCTTTACGCCGAAAATGATCGAAGGCATGCGTCCGCGCATCCAGGAAATCACCGACGAACTACTCGAACAAGCAGACGGAAAAACGGCGATGAACTTGATCGACGAATTTGCCTTCCCGTTGCCGATCATCGTCATTTGCGAGATTTTAGGCGTTCCGTCTGAAGACCGCGACAAGTTTCGCATGTGGTCGAACTCGCTCATCGAAGGCACAAGCGGCGAAGCCGGCGTCAGCGTTTACGAGCACATGACGCAGTTTATTCAGTATTTGGGTGAATGGTTCGCGAAAGTCCGCCAGCAGCCGGGAGACGATTTGATCAGCGGCCTAATCGAAGCGGAAGAAGCCGGCGACCGGTTGACCGAAAAAGAATTGTACGGCCTCGTTTCACTGCTGATCATCGCAGGCCATGAAACGACGGTAAACTTGATCGGCAACACGATGCTTGCACTTTTAAAGCGTCCCGAGCAACAGCAATTGCTGTGTGAAGACCCCGACCGGATCGCCCAGGCAATCGAGGAGTCGCTGCGCTTTAACGGCCCTGTCGAATTCAGCACATCCAGATGGGCAGCGGAAGATTTAGAGCTCGGCGGAAAAGCCGTCCAGCGTGGAGATTTGGTTATCGTGGCATTGAACGCTGCCAATCACGATCCCGAGCAGTTCGACAACCCGGAGCTGTTCGATATCCACCGCGAGAAAAGCCCGCACCTCGCCTTTGGCAAAGGCATTCACTTTTGTCTCGGTGCACCGCTCGCCAGGCTCGAAGCCCAAACTGCCATCGACGGCCTGCTGAAGCGATTCCCGGATATGAAGCTCGCAGTTGACGAAAACGAACTCGAGTGGCGTCCAGGAATGATCGTCCGCGGCGTCCGCGAAATCCCTGTGGAACTCTAGCGTTTATTCCAAAACATAAAAGATCTCAGCCGAATAGGCTGAGATCTTTTTTTATATGCAAAACGGTGAATGGGGTGAATACACTATTCATCAGCTGGCCGCCGAAACGTACCGGATGCATTCAGCATAAACACAAATAGCGGATAACCAAGCAGGAGCCCCATCAGGATAATCCCGCCGCCTGGCCCGCTTTGATCGGAGGGGTTGTCTGCCGGAAACGCTTTGGCTATCCAAAACACGAAAAGCACAAAATAAGGAATCCACAAAACAACCGTCCACAAAGAAGAAGTGCATTCACTCAGCCAGCGCCTGGTCAGTGAATAAACAAAAACAGAAAGAATGCAGACGAGAACAACGGCCAATACGATGGAACCGATTTCCAATGCCTGAATAGCCCATCCGGTAATTCTGCTGATGCGGAGAACGTTCAAGAAAAGTTCGACCGGGATGAAAATGATGATGGCGTATAGGATGCCGATGAGATTTATTTTCCAAAACCTGTTCATTCCAAGGGCACCTTTCTGATCTTCTCTCAATTTCTAAAAGTCACAGCCTGTCGACAATCGTAATAGATCCATAAAGTAAAAATCCCCCCATCAAAAGACGGGAGGATTCACGGAAGGAAATCAAGGACTGGTGGTCGT
>JASKZU010000292.1 GCA_030147455.1 Planococcus sp. (in: firmicutes)
GTCGCTGGGCCAAATCAGACAAGCCGTTGCCGGTATAACCGGCAGCGGCTTTTTTGTGTTGTTTTTGCCGTATGTCTTGAACATTTGTCTGCTCAACGATACGCTAAAAGAAAAGAAAGGCGGAAGATAAATGAGTGAATTATATAGCTACGAAGTTAAACGTGCGGACAACCGTATGGAATCGTTGGAAACATATAAAGGAAGACCGTTGATTATCGTCAATACTGCAAGTAAATGCGGCCTCACCCCGCAGTTTGAAGGCCTGCAGAAACTTTATGAAAAATACAACGAGCAGGGCCTTGAAATTCTAGTCTTTACAAGCGGCCAATTTAATGATCAAGAGTTTCATTCGCAAGAAGAGACGATGGAGTTTTGCCAGAAAAACTACGGAGTTAGTTTTCCTATGTTTGCAAAGATTGATGTTAAAGGCGAACAGGCAGATCCGTTGTTTCAGTATTTAATTTCATTTCCAAAAGATGAAGCGGCCCAAGATGTTGAATGGAACTTTGCTAAGTTTTTAATTGACCGCGAAGGCCAGCTTGTTAAACGCTACGCTCCGAGAACTTCCCCAGAAGAAATGGAAGAAGACATACAACAACTTTTGTAAGCCATTAGTCGGAATAGTTTTACTTTTACCAGTTTCTTGACACCCCTTTATACCGCTGATAACCTTACAATAATATTTAAAAGGAAGCAGGAGGCGTGTCAATTATGTGGGAATCGAAATTTCTTAAAGAGGGATTGACCTTCGACGATGTATTATTAGTACCAGCTCATTCGGAAGTGTTGCCGAAAGATATTGATTTATCGGTTGAATTGACTCCAAAAATCAAGTTGAACATCCCGATCATCAGTGCCGGCATGGATACTGTCACAGAAGCGAAGATGGCGATCTCTATGGCGCGTCAAGGCGGCCTTGGCATCATTCATAAGAATATGAGCATCGAAGAGCAGGCGGAACAAGTAGAGACGGTTAAACGCTCTGAAAATGGCGTCATTACAGATCCTTTCTATTTGACGCCCCAGCATCAAGTATTCGACGCTGAGCATTTGATGGGCAAATACCGCATCTCCGGGGTGCCGATCGTTCAAAGCGAAGATGATTTGACGCTCGTTGGAATCATCACTAACCGTGACTTGCGCTTTATCCAGGATTATTCATTGGCTATCAACGACGTGATGACAAAGGAAAAATTGGTGACAGCTCCTGTTGGGACGACGCTCGAGGATGCAGAAAAAATTCTTCAGCAGTACAAAATTGAAAAGTTGCCAATCGTGGATCAGCAGGGCATGTTGAAAGGGCTCATTACCATTAAAGATATCGAAAAGGTAATTGAGTTCCCTATTGCTGCAAAAGATGCACAAGGGCGTTTGCTTGCAGGTGCGGCTGTTGGGGTTACTTCAGATACGATGAGACGCGTAGAGCAATTAGTGAAAGCCCATGTGGATGTAGTTGTACTTGATACAGCACATGGCCATTCAGCAGGCGTGTTGGACATGGTTCAGCAGATTCGTAAAGCTTATCCGGAATTGACGATTGTTGCCGGCAATGTGGCAACTGCAAGCGGTACAAAAGCATTGATCGAGGCCGGTGCAGACGTTGTTAAAGTCGGCATTGGACCAGGCTCTATTTGCACAACGCGTGTAGTTGCCGGCGTAGGGGTTCCACAAATCACAGCAGTGTATGACTGTGCAACAGAAGCGCGCAAACACGGGAAAGCCATTATCGCAGATGGCGGCATCAAGTTCTCCGGGGATATCATTAAGGCTTTGGCTGCAGGAGGCCATGCAGTAATGCTTGGCAGTTTGCTTGCCGGTACTACCGAAAGCCCTGGCGAAACGGAAATCTTCCAAGGGCGCCGCTTTAAGACTTACCGCGGAATGGGTTCAATTGCTTCAATGGAAAAAGGTTCGAAAGACCGCTATTTCCAAGATGAAGCGAAGAAATTGGTGCCGGAAGGAATTGAAGGCCGTTTGCCGTACAAAGGGCCGCTTACCGACACAATCCATCAGCTCCTTGGCGGTATTCGTGCTGGAATGGGCTATTGTGGCACGAAGGATTTGCAGGTGCTTCGCGAAGAAGCCCAGTTTATCCGCATGACGGGCGCTGGACTGATCGAAAGCCATCCGCATGATGTTCAAATTACAAAAGAATCACCGAATTATTCACTGTAAAGTGTCTAAGCATCTGTTCAAGTTTTTCTTGAACAGGTGTTTTTATTTTGGCTGTAAAAGCATATGATAAAATAGCAGAAGAATTGAAACAATGGAGGATACTCGTGTGAGAAGTTTATGGAAATGGTCTCAGTTGTTGGTGATTTTTATATTGGCGATAGCATTTTTGCTGCCAAAGCAAGCATACGGAAAAGAACAGCTTCCTGTAATGGCAGATGCAGCAATTGTGATAGATGCTCAAACCGGGCAGATTTTGTATGGGCAAAACGATGAGGCCGTCTTAGGCATTGCATCCATGAGCAAAATGATGAGCGAATACCTGTTATTTGAAGCGATTGAGGAAGGCAGCGTCAGCTGGGATGATACCTATGACGTAACAGAATATACGTACCGTATTTCGCAGGATTTGCGTCTGAGCAACGTGCCGCTTCGCCGCGATGGTTCATATACGATGAAGGAATTGTACGAAGCGATGGCAATTTACTCGGCGAATGCTGCGACAATTGGAATTGCAGAAACGATTGCAGGAACTGAAGAAGCATTTGTCCGGATGATGAATGAAAAAGCTGAAGAAATGGGCATACAAGATGCGGAGTTTGTTAATTCGACGGGACTCAATAATTCAGCATTGCTTGGCATGCATCCAGATGGAACAGAAGAAGATGCAGAGAATACGATGTCTGCACGATCGGTTGCCATTTTGTCGAAGGCCCTGCTCGATGACTACCCGGAAATTCTGGAAACGGCTAGCCTGCCGGAATTGATGTTCAGGGAAGGCACATCTGACGAAATCCGGATGATCAATTGGAATACAATGCTGCCGGGAATGGCTCATGAATATAAAGGTGTGGACGGGCTTAAAACCGGCACAACTGATTTTGCGGGCCATGCGTTTGCAGGAACGGCGGAACGTGACGGCCGACGGTTGATCACTATCGTCATGAAAGCTGTGGATGCTAAAGGAAACGGTTCGTACCAGGCTCGCTTTGATGCAGCACGAGCCTTGCTGGATCATGGATTTAACGACTTTGAAGAAGCCGAAATCATGGAAGCTGGCCAGCAATTTATGGGCCAGGAGACAGTGCCGGTAGATAAAGGCGAGGTGGATAACGTAGCTATAGCGGTTGCGGAACCGATTCGCTTATGGGTTGAGACGGCTAAAAAAGGAGCTTATCAAACTCAGCTTGAGCTGTTATCGGAAGGTCCTATCGAAGCCGCTGTGGAAAAAGGGCAAGTAGTGGGCACCGTAACAGCAGTAGGGCCTGAAGCAAGTGAAATTGAGTATGTAGACAGCCAAGCAGCTGCTGCAGACGTTATAGCCACAGAAGGCGTCCCGCGCGTCAATTGGCTGTCTATGTCCATGAAAAATGCTGTTGAATTCATCAAAGGCTTATTTTAAAGAAAACCCAGCTGATCTCCTAAAAAGGATCAGCTGGGTTTTTTGGCGATATTCCAGGCTGCCATCAACCGGTCGATGCCTTGCTGGATTTCCGGTTCGTCCAATCCGCCAAAACCAAGCACGATTTTCGGCAGGCCGGACGGTTGTTTCGCGAGATCATAGTTGTGCATCGCGAAGACACGGATACCGGCTTTTGCTGCTGCGTCAACCAACGCTTGCTCGGATTGTTCGGTACCCACTGTCAGTACGATATGCATTCCTGCCTGCTCACCGGAAACCGTTACTTCGGGATAAAACGGAGAAAGCGCGCCGACCAAGCATTCAAGTTTTTTTCGGTACAGTTTGCGCATGCGGTTCAAGTGGCGTGAAAAATGGCCTTTTTGCATAAACAACGCGACAATTTGCTGGTCAATGCGCGGTACGGTGGACGTATAATGCAAAAAGGTTTTCCGGTAGGCATTCAGCAAGCGCTTTGGCAAAACCAAGTAAGCGATGCGCAGCGAGGGCATCAGCGATTTGGAAAATGTGCTGATGTAAATGACCCGTCCGCTGACGTCCATGCTTTGAAGGGCAGGAATCGGCTGGCTCGTATAGCGGAATTCACTGTCATAATCGTCTTCGATAATAAAGCGCTCTGGCTTGGCTGCAGCCCAATTGAGCAGTTGCGCGCGGCGTGTAGCGCTCAAGATGGAGCCGGTCGGAAATTGATGCGAAGGCGTTACATAGGCGATGTCAACCGCCGATTTTTCCAACTCGTGCACATTGAGGCCTTCTGCATCGACTGCAATCGGGAACGCCTGCCGGTCGTCGTGTTCGAAAATGTTATGGATCAAAGCATAGCCAGGATTTTCAAAGCCGAAGCTCAAAGCTGGATCAAACAACCGGATAAGCAAGGGCACCAATTGTTCAGTCCCGGAGCCGACGATGATTTGCTCAGGTTCGCACACTACGCCCCGGGATTGGTATAAATAACGGGCAATTTCTGCACGCAACGATTCGTCTCCTTGCGGATGGCCGGCCAACAGCAGTTCGTGGTTTTCTTCATCGATTACTTCGCGGGCCGTTTTGCGCCATGTCGGAAACGGAAATGAACGCGTGTCGATGCGCGCCGGGTTGAAATCGTATAAATAGCTTGGTTTTTCTATATCGCGCAAACCTGTTTCTTCCTGCGGCACATCCAAATAAGCGAGTTCTTCTATGGGCATCGTATAAAATCCTTTACGCGGCCGCGATTCGATAAACCCTTCTGCGGCCAATTGGGCATAAGCCAATTCAACCGTCGTTTGGCTGATCTGCAAATACTCGGCCAATTTCCGCTTGCTCGGCAATTTTGTATGGACGGGTATTTTGCCTTCTGTGATAGCTGTTCGAATTTCGCGGTCCAGCTGCTTGTATAAGGGCACGGGAGATTGTTTTTGAAGCTGAAACATAAGCTCATCCATTAGCTTGCCTCCATCTGACCTTTCGATTTTTATGTAAACTGGGTCTTTTTATATGGTCACACTCTATTATACTAAAAATCAACGAATGAAAGGGAGGAATTTTCAGATGAGTGAAAAAGGAACCGAACGAGTAAAACGAGGCATGGCAGAAATGCAAAAAGGCGGGGTCATCATGGATGTTGTCAACGCAGAACAAGCTAAAATTGCAGAAGCAGCCGGCGCTACGGCCGTAATGGCGTTAGAACGCGTTCCATCTGATATTCGTAAAGAAGGCGGTGTTGCGCGCATGGCTGATCCGCGAATCACGGAAGAAGTAATGAACGCCGTCTCTATTCCGGTCATGGCGAAAGCGCGCATCGGCCATATTACAGAAGCGCGTGTGCTCGAGGCAATGTGTGTAGATTACATAGATGAAAGCGAAGTGCTGACACCTGCGGATGAAGAATTTCACTTGCTGAAAAATGATTACACAGTACCATTCGTCTGCGGCTGCCGCAATCTTGGAGAAGCTGCAAGGCGAATCGGGGAAGGGGCGTCGATGCTGCGGACAAAAGGCGAGCCGGGAACCGGAAACATTGTCGAAGCGGTACGTCATTTGCGCCAAGTAAATGCAGAGGTGCGCAATATCGTCACGATGAGTGAAGATGAATTGATGACAGCCAGCCGGGACCTTGGTGCTTCCTATGAGTTCTTGAAGGAAGTCAAGCAGCTTGGACGTTTGCCGGTCGTCAATTTCGCTGCAGGCGGCATCGCGACGCCAGCAGATGCGGCGCTGATGATGGAACTAGGGGCAGACGGCGTTTTTGTTGGATCCGGCATATTCAAATCCGACCAGCCAGAGCGTTTTGCACGTGCCATCGTCGAAGCGACGGCCCATTACCGTGACTATGAACTGATTGCCAAACTATCAAAAAATCTCGGCCCGGCGATGAAAGGCTTGGAAATGGCGTCGATCTCATCTGCCGACCGCATGCAGGAAAGAAGCTGGTAATATGAAAATTGGTGTATTGGCGCTGCAGGGAGCTGTCAGGGAACATATCCATGCCATTAATACATGCGGTGGACAAGCTGTCGAAGTACGAAAAGCGGGCGATTTAGCAGAACTAGATGGCCTGGTCTTGCCGGGCGGCGAGAGCACGGCGATGCGCTGGCTGATTGACAGGGCGGAGCTGCTTCAACCGCTAAAAGAATTTGCAGGCGCCGGCAAACCGGTTTTCGGCACTTGCGCCGGGCTTGTGTTGCTGGCCAGTGAAATAGAAGGGCAGGACCAGCCGCATCTCGGTGTTATGGACATCACGGTGGCGCGCAATTCATTTGGCCGGCAAGTAGACAGCTTTGAAGCTGATCTAGTTGTTTCGGGGCTTCAGACGCCGTTTCCAGCTGTTTTTATCCGTGCGCCGCATATTGTTCAGACCGGAGCAGATGTGGAAGTGTTGTGCGAATACGACGGTCGTATTGTACTGGCAAGGAGCGGTCCTTTTCTCGGCTGTTCGTTTCATCCGGAATTGACCGGGGATCATCGCCTCATGCAGTTGTTTTTGGAGTTGGTCCAGAAAGAGGCGCTCTTGCCAAAATCAGCGGATTATAGTAAAGTATGAGTAATTTCAAAGAAGAAACGTTGATGGGAATAGTAAAACGCAGTTTTTCAACAAGAGAGCCGGTGGTTGGTGCAAACCGGCGTTAAGCGCGTTTGAATCCACCCCGGAGTTGCATGGCGGACAAGCCATTGCCGGTTTAGATGCCGTTATGTGATGAAGAGGATTGGCATTGTGCCGATCAATCAGGGTGGCAACGCGGGTAGCTCTCGTCCCTTTCCAGGGGACGGGGGCTATTTTTGTGTTGTTTTTTCTTGTCAGCGAATAATGAGGAGGAATTTCTATGTTGGATATCCGTTTTGTACGGGAGAATTTTGAAGAAGTAAAAGCAAAGCTCGGTAAGCGAGGGGAAGATATTTCGGTGCTTGATGATTTTGAAGCACTCGATCAAAAACGCCGCGAACTGATTGTTCAAACCGAGAAATTGAAAGCAGAGCGCAACGAAGCATCCCAGCAAATTGCTGTGATGAAGCGCAACAAAGAAAATGCAGACGAAGCGATTGCTAAAACACGTGAAGTCGGGGACCAAATCAAAGCTATCGACGACGAACTGCATAATGTCGAAGAAAAGCTCAATTACATTATGATGCGCGTGCCGAATATTCCGCACGATAGCGTGCCATTTGGCGATTCCGAGGACGACAATGAAGAAATCCGTGTGTGGGGCGAACAGCCGGCGTTTGGTTTTGAAGCAAAACCGCATTGGGACATTGCCACAGACTTGAACATTGTGGATTTCGAACGCGCCGCAAAAGTAACAGGAAGCCGCTTTGTGTTTTACCGCGGCCTTGGCGCGCGCCTGGAGCGTGCACTAATCAATTTTATGATGGATCTTCACCAGGAACAGCACGGCTATGAGGAAATGCTGCCGCCGTATATGGTCAACCGCGAGAGCTTGACCGGCACAGGCCAATTACCGAAGTTTGAAGAAGATGCCTTTTTGATCGAGAAAGAGGATTACTTCCTTATTCCGACCTCTGAAGTGCCGGTGACAAACTTCTATCGCGATGAAATCCTGGCTTCAGATATGCTTCCGCAAGCGTTCGCCTCCTACAGCGCGAATTCCCGCTCTGAAGCAGGTTCTGCCGGCCGTGACACGCGCGGGTTGATCAGACAGCACCAATTTAATAAAGTCGAGCTGGTGCGCTTTGTGAAGCCGGAAGATTCCTATGATGAGCTGGAGAAATTGACAGGACACGCTGAAAAAGTCCTTCAATTGCTCGGGCTTCCGTACCGCGTCCTGAAGATGTGTACAGCCGACCTCGGCTTTACTGCCGCGAAAAAATACGATATTGAAGTATGGATTCCGAGCCAGGAGATGTACCGCGAAATCTCTTCTTGTTCGAACTTTGAAGATTTCCAGGCACGCCGTGCGAATATTAAATTCCGCCGCGAAGCAAAAGGCAAGCCGGAATTTGTTCATACGCTCAACGGAAGCGGACTGGCTATCGGCCGTACCGTTGCAGCACTCCTTGAAAATTTCCAGCAGGAAGACGGCTCTGTAGCTATTCCTGAAGTTCTGCAGCCATATATGGGCGGCAAAACAGTAATCCGCTAAAGAAAAAAGACCCGAAACTATTTCGGGTCTTTTTTCATGTGAAACAGGGTAAACAATAAGAAATGGAAGAAGGGGTGGTTAGAGTGCAACAAGTAGAGTTTCGCTTTATTGAAACGAACGGCATTCGTCTGCATGTACGGGAAGCGGGACCGGAAGATGGCGAGTTGGTTGTGATGCTGCACGGGTTTCCAGAGTTTTCCTATGGGTTCCACCATCAAATGGATGCGTTGGCGGCAAAAGGCTACCGGGTCATTGCGCCCGATCAGCGCGGCTATAATTTGAGCGATAAACCGGAAAGCCTGGAAGCGTACAAAATTGACCGGTTGCGCGATGACATTACCGGCTTGATCGAAGCGTTTGATGAAACGTCCGCTATTGTGGTCGGCCATGACTGGGGAGGAGCGGTTGCTTGGCATTTGGCGGCAAGCAAACCCGAATACGTCAAAAAGCTCGTGGCAATCAATATTCCCCACCCGGCGGCGATGCCACGTGTATTTGCCAAAAATCCGCTGCAATGGGTCAAGAGCTCGTATATGGCCTTTTTCCAGCTGCCGGAAGTTCCTGAAAAGCTGATGAGTGCAAACAATTACGAATCTATGGAGCAGGCGATGGCCTCAACGGCAAAACCTGGCGCTTTTTCTGAAGAAGACCTTGAGCAATACCGGAAAGCTTGGCAAGAGCCTGGTGCTTTGACAGGAATGCTTAATTGGTACCGGGCCATTCGAAAGGGCAGTTTGCAGCAAGTTCCCACTGCACCGCTTCAGATGCCGGTGCGCATTTTATGGGGGCTTGGCGATCAATTTTTGTCACCCATGCTTGCAAAAGAAAGCCTGAAGTTCTGCGCCAACGCGGAATTGGTGTGGATCGGTGAAGCGACGCACTGGGTGCACCATGAACAGCCGGCCATCATTAACCGGTTGATCAGCGAATTTCTGGAATAGAAAAACGGAAAACCCTAGTCTTGGGTTTTCCGTTTTTCTTTGTTGCGTTTACGCAAGTCGCGGAAAAACCCGGTCAGCAACCCGCCGCATTCATCCGCCAGTACGCTCTCCGTCACTTCGCATTGGTGGTTAAAGCGCTCATCATTCAAGAGCCGGTACAGCGAATCGACACAGCCTGCCTTTATATCACGCGCCCCGTAGACTACGTGCGGAATGCGTGACTGCAAAATAGCGCCTGCACACATTGGGCAGGGCTCTAACGTTACGTAAAGCTTGGTGTCTTCAAGCCGCCAATTGCCAAGTGCTTCACAGGCTTGTTGGATGGCCAATAGTTCAGCGTGCGTAACGGCGTTTCGGGTTGTTTCCCTCAAGTTGTGCGCGCGTGCAATAACGCGGTCGCCGAGAACGATGACCGCCCCGATCGGCACTTCGCCTTTAGCCGCTGCAAGCTTTGCTTCTTCAATGGCAAGCCCCATATAATAATGATCTGTTTCCATTCCGTTCATGCTTCATCGCTCCTTAGGCTTTAGTGTACCATCTTTTTATCCGGAGAAAGAACCAGAACTTCGTCGAGATTTAGAACGCCATTTGGCTCTACTTTTAAAATTCTGATTATGCTAAAATAAAAAGCATTGCACTTTACTTGAATAGAAAAAGGGGGACTTCTTGTGCCGGTGCCATTTATCACCGTAGAAGGTCCAATCGGGGTGGGGAAAACCTCGTTGACGAAAGCACTTTCAGAGCATCATCAGTTTCAGCTGCTGAAAGAAATTGTAGATGAAAATCCGTTTCTAAATAAATTTTATGAAGATATTGAAGAGTGGAGCTTCCAGACGGAAATGTTCTTTCTCTGCAACCGCTATAAGCAACTGACCGACATCAAAAAGAAATTCATTTCCAACAACGAACCCGTCGTAGCGGATTACCATATTTTCAAAAACCTGATTTTCGCCAAGCGTACACTGCCGGAAGAAGAATATGCCAAGTATGAAGCCATCTATAAGATCCTGACGGTGGATACGCCAAAACCGAACATGGTCATTTATTTGCATGCAAGTCTGGATACACTGATGAAGCGCATTCAACTGCGAGGCCGTGAATTCGAGCAGATGATTACAGCAGATTATATGGAGCAATTATCTGCAGACTACCATGAATTCATCGAACGGTTCGAACGGGAACATTCGGAAATTCCAGTGCTTCGCTTTAACGGCGATGAGCTGGACTTTGTGCAAAACCGATCCGATCTCGAAGTGATTTTCAAACAAGTGGAAAAAACGCTTAAAAAAAGGAGCTTATCAATATGAATGAAGATTTGCGCGACAAGTACGGAATTCCAAAAGATGCTGTCATCACTATTGCAGGGACAGTCGGTGTCGGAAAGTCCACGATGACAAAAGCGTTGGCGGACGCCTTGCAATTCCGCACGTCGTTTGAAAAAGTAGACGCCAATCCATATCTGGATTTGTTTTATGATGATTTCGAAAAATGGAGTTTCCATCTGCAGATTTATTTCTTGGCAGAGCGCTTTAAAGAACAAAAGCGGATGTTTGAATACGGCGGCGGCTTTATCCAAGATCGTTCGATTTATGAAGATACCGGAATTTTCGCGAAAATGCATCAGGAAAAAGGAACGATGACGCCGGTGGATTACGAAACATACACAAATTTGTTTGAAGCGATGGTCATGACACCGTATTTCCCGCATCCAAACTTGCTTATTTATTTGGAAGGGTCGATCGAGGACATCCTCGGCCGCATCCAGGAACGCGGACGGGCGATGGAGCAGCAGACGCCTGTTGAGTACTGGCTGGAAATGCACGGACGCTATGAGAAATGGATCGACTCGTTCAATGCATGCCCGGTGTTGCGCCTCAATATCAACGATTATGATTTGATGAACGACCCGGATTGCACCGAGCAAATAGTCGAGCGAATCGGCAAATTCATGCAGCAGACTGCCGTACTGCGCAAATAAAAAACCGGAGACTGTCCAGCAGTCTCCGGTTTTTCTATTTCCCAGGAAATATGCCGGGAATAGCGTAAGCATTTAATTTTGGGCAAAAGAAAAATTCGTTGCTAATAATAGCAACGAATCAACCTCTATCTACATGCGCGTAGTATTCAAAATAATGGAGGAGGAAGAGGGATTCGAACCCCCGCGGGATTTGACTCCCCTGTCGGTTTTCAAGACCGAT
>JASKZU010000303.1 GCA_030147455.1 Planococcus sp. (in: firmicutes)
ATTGAAACGATGGACGATGATTTCAATACGGCCAACGCCATTTCGAAACTATTTGATTTGTCGAAACTCGCGAATACGTATTTGCTCGAAAAACAGACATCCGAAGTGATGCTGAACAGCCTCCTTGCTGCATTTGATGAACTGGCCGGATTGCTCGGGCTGCCTTTTGCACAGGAAGAATTGCTGGATGCAGAAATCGAAGCGCTGCTGGAAGAGCGCATCCAGGCGCGGAAAGACCGTGACTTTGCCCGGTCGGATGAAATTCGCGACCACTTGAAAGACCAAAACATCATTTTAGAAGACACTGCCCAAGGCACGCGTTGGAAGAGAGGCTGAGGCAAGTGGCACTGCGAAAACAGGATGTTGACCAATTAAATGCATTGGCTCTTGCCTACATGGGAGATGCGGTATATGAGACGGCAGTGCGTTCCCATTTGCTTCAGGCAGGGCGCGTCAAACCGAATACGCTTCACCGCCTGTCGACGGCCTTCGTCTCGGCGAAAGCCCAGGCCTTTGTATTAAAACGTTTTGTCGAAGAAGGCATACTGACAGAAGAAGAACTGGCCATTATGCGCCGGGGCCGCAACGCCAAATCCGGCTCTGTGCCGAGAAACACCGATGTCCAGACCTATAATTTCAGCACCGCTTTTGAAGCGGTGCTTGGCTGGCTGTATTTGAAAGAAGAACAAGAACGGCTGGATGAATTGATTAACTACGCAATCGTTATCGCCGAAGAGCCGAGAGGAGTGGTCAAATGACGGAGGAAACACCTGAAATCATCGGAGGCAAAAACCCGGTGCTGGAAGCATTGCGTGCAAAGCGTGACATTAACAAGATCTGGATTGCCGAAGGCGTCCAGAAAAAAGGCATCGGGGAACTGCTGCAACTGGCCAAGGAACAAAAAGTACTGGTCCAGTTTGTGCCGAAAAAGAAAATTGATGGCTTGACCGATACGAACCATCAGGGAATAGCCGCAGCGGTAGCGGCATACCGCTATGCGGACCTAGAAGAGCTGTTCGCAAAAGCGCAGGAAAAGCAGGAAGATCCGTTTTTCATTATTTTAGATGAACTGGAAGATCCTCATAACCTCGGCTCGATCATGAGAACGGCAGATGCGGTCGGCGCCCATGGACTGATCATTCCGCAGCGGCGGGCAGTTGGGCTTACGGGCGTTGTCGCCAAGTCTTCAACAGGTGCAATCGAACACGTGCCGGTGGTGCGGGTAAATAATTTATCGCAAACCGTAGACGAATTGAAAAAGCGCGGCGTCTGGATCGCCGGCACTGATGCGAAAGAGTCAGCGGACTACCGGCGCATGGACGCTACGCTGCCGCTGGCCGTTATTATTGGCAGCGAAGGCAAAGGCATGAGCCGCATCCTGCGCGAGAAATGTGATTTTCTTTACCAATTGCCGATGGTGGGCCATGTGACTTCATTGAATGCATCTGTAGCGGCAAGCTTGCTGATGTACGAAGTCTTTCGCCATCGCCATCCGCTCGGGTGATGCCATGAACATTTTGCTGGTGGATGGATACAATATCATTGGCGATTGGGAAGAACTCCAAGCATTAAAAAAAGAAAGGCTGGCAGATGCTCGCGACCGGCTGATCGAACGCATGGCGGAATACCGCGGCTATAAAGGCTGGAAGGTCATTATTGTCTTTGACGCCCACCTGGTGCCGGGCATTGAAGCCAAAAACCTGCGCAGCGATGTGGAAGTAATTTTCACCCGTGCCAACGAAACGGCAGATGAGCGGATCGAGAAGCTGGCGACGAGCCTGAACAGCCGGCGCGATCAAATTTACGTCGCGACGTCCGATTTGACCGAGCAATGGGTGATCTTTGCCAAAGGCGCCTTGCGAATTTCAGCGCGTGAATTGGAAATCGAGATGCAGGAAATTGAAAAGCGTATTTCCAAGAAAGTTAAAGAAATTCAGGAGCAGCGCTCGAATTCAAAAATCCCGCTCGAAGGAGAAGTGGCAGAAATTTTCGAAAAATGGCGGAGAGGCCTCAAATGAACGGTTGACGCTCAAAATTTTCTTCCTGTATACTGGAAATATCGAGGCTCACCCAATCGGAGGGATCACCCGTGGAAAATCTTGAACATGTTCGTAACCGGAGTTTTACGGAAATGGCAGACGAAGAACTTGTCGGTCTGGTTCATGGCGGCAACACAGAAGCCCTGGATTTTCTCATTACCAAGTTTCGTCCGTTTGTGCGGATGAAAGCCCGTTCTTATTTTCTGATCGGTGCAGACAAAGAAGATATTATTCAAGAAGGCATGATTGGCTTGTATAAAGCAATCCGTGATTTTAAAAGCGATAAACTGTCATCATTTCGAGCGTTTGCAGAGCTGTGCATTGTGCGCCAGATCATTACAGCGATCAAAACCGCCACACGCCAAAAACACATTCCGCTGAATTCGTATGTTTCTCTCGATAAGCCGATTTATGACGAGGAATCGGACCGGACATTGATGGATGTCCTGACTGGAAACGGTGTAGACGACCCGGAAGAATTGATGATCCACAACGAAGAATTCCGTTATATGGAAGGCAAAATGGACGAAGTGCTGAGCGAACTCGAGCGCGAGGTGCTGACGCTTTACCTAGACGGGCAGTCTTACCAGGAAATTTCCGATAAACTGGAACGGCACGTAAAATCAATCGACAATGCCTTGCAGCGGGTCAAGCGCAAGCTTGAACGGCATCTTCAGGCCAGCAGCCGGACCTCTTGAGTGGTATTGACAGCAAGTTTTTATGATGATACTCTTGAAAAAGCTGTAAAATAGAGCTAGGTGAGAAAAAATGACTAAAAAGATCGTATTGAGCTGCTCGAAATGTGCATCACGCAATTATACGATGCCCGGAAAAGCGGATTCAAGCACACGTTTGGAACTCAAAAAATTCTGTGCTCATTGCAACGAACACACCGTGCATAAACAAACGAAATAACTTTGCTATGAGTGCCGGGCGATATAGAGTGATTTTGAAATTCGGAGGTTTTTACGATAATGGGTAACATTAGCGATTTCTTTAAAAATGTCGTTTCGGAAATGAGAAAAGTCAGCTGGCCAAGACGCAAGGAATTGACGCGCTACACAATCGTTGTTCTTTCTACCGTCATTTTCATGGCTCTTTTCTTCGCTGTGGTCGATGCCGGCATCTCGGAAGTATTCCGTTGGTTCTTGGCGCTATAACTAGTCATCAAAATAACGCATCAAAATAGCCCGTCATTCCATGGAACGGGTTTTTTCATTTGGAAAAAAGGAGGGATGGACGCTTAGTCCGCTCGAATATGGAGAAAAATTGGTATGTGGTCCATACGTATTCCGGTTACGAAAACAAGGTGAAGGCCAATCTGGAAAAACGTGTAGAAACAATGGGAATGGAAGATTTGATTTTCCGCGTCATCATTCCGGAAGAACAGGAAACAGATTTTAAAGATGGCAAAAAACGAACAGTGATGCGCAAAACCTTCCCAGGATATGTGCTCGTTGAATTGATCATGACAGATGAATCTTGGTATGTCGTGCGCAATACGCCCGGCGTAACCGGATTTATCGGTTCATCAGGCGGCGGAGCAAAGCCGACGCCACTGCTTGAAGAAGAAGTTGAGTTTATCCTCAAGCAAATGGGCATGACTGGGCGCAAAGTGGATATCGACTTTGCGGTGGCGGATACTGTCGAAGTAATGGAAGGGCCGTTTGCCAATTTCCAAGGAAAAGTCGAAGAAATCGACGATACAAAAGGCAAAGTCAAAGTATCTATCGATATTTTTGGGCGCGAAACAAAAATGGAGCTTGATTTCGAGCAAGTCCAAAAAGTATAAGAACGCCCCTTGCTATTTTTTTGCAATGGTGGTATCATTTCATAGGTCAGACTGCCAAAGTGCAGCATCTGTACAAACCAATTAATTCTATCAACGAAAATCAAGTTGACGGACAGATATGAGTGGGAGGGGCAACCCCATTACCACATCACGGACTTAAGGAGGTGTGTTTCGTGGCTAAAAAAGTAGTTAAAGTCGTAAAATTG
>JASKZU010000240.1 GCA_030147455.1 Planococcus sp. (in: firmicutes)
ATGGTTTTTATTTGCTGTCATGGTACAGTGAGGGCGTTTATTCGTTCCGCGAGGAAGTAGTAGCGGCTCTGCAAAACGTGGCGGACTGCATCGGCATTTATGAGAAAAAGCGCTTTGATACAAAAGGCCAGTATATTGAGGGCGATGATTTTGTGGCCGGAGAACGCGGAGAGTTTCCGCTTATCGTCAAAGAAAACGGCATGAACTTCGCCGTGTATTTAAACGACGGGGCGATGACGGGCATTTTCCTGGATCAGCGGGATGTCCGCCAAACGATCCGGACCAAATACGCACAAGACAAAACGGTGCTCAACACCTTTTCCTATACCGGCGCCTTTTCGGTGGCAGCGGCTCTTGGCGGTGCAGACAAGACGACGAGTGTGGATCTGGCCAAGCGCAGTTCTGCCAAGACAATCGAACAATTCAGCATCAACGGCATCGATTTTGAAGAACAGGATATCTTAGTAATGGATGTATTCCAGTATTTCAAATATGCCAAGCGCAAAGAACTTACTTTTGATGTCGTTGTTTTGGATCCTCCAAGCTTTGCGCGTTCGAAAAAGTACACATTCAGCGCCGCGAAAGATTATACGGGATTGATGAAAGAAGCGATCGACATTACAGCCTCTCAAGGACTGATTGTGGCATCGACCAACAGCGCATCGTTCAACTTGAAGAAATTCACCCGCATGATTGACCAGGCGTTCAAAGACAGAGGCAAAACCTACAAGGTCGTAGAAACATTCAGCCTCCCGTCGGATTTCCATGTAGACCGTAGATTTCCAGAAGGCGATTACTTAAAGGTATTATTTCTTCGCCTGCAGTAAGTTCAGGATCGAATATAAGCGCGGAAGGGCATTCGATATAGAATGTGCGTCCGTGTTTTTTTGTGCATTCGGTGCCGTGTGTTCCGCTCGCATCAGCTATAATGAAACAAGAAGTTGAAAAGATGGAGGCGGCAGTATGGCAAAAGCAATTTCGTCCCAGGGAGCGTCAAATCCGGTTTATCCTATCATGTTCGCAATCGGCGGGGTTCATTTATTGAACGATTCGCTTCAAGCGGTTATTCCGGCAATGTTTCCGATTTTAGAAAAAGACATGGGACTGACATTTACGCAGCTCGGCCTGATCGCTTTTGCGCTCAATATGGTGGCATCGGTGCTGCAGCCGGTCATCGGCTTTATCAGCGATAAGAAACCGATGCCGTACGCATTGCCGCTCGGCATGGTGTTTTCGTTTGTCGGCATTGCCGGATTGGCGTTTGCGCCGGAATATTGGCTCGTGTTGGTATCGGTTCTGTTCCTCGGCTTTGGGTCGGCGATTTTCCATCCGGAAGGCTCAAAAGTCTGCTATATGGCCGCCGGATCCCGGCGCGGCTTGTCGCAGTCAATTTACCAGGTCGGCGGCAATTCCGGCCAGGCGTTGGCACCGCTGATCAGTGCATTTATCCTCGTGCCGCTCGGACAGATCGGTGCAGCATTGTTTTTGTTTGTGGCAGCGCTTGGAATTTTCGTGCTGACGAAAATCTCCGCCTGGTATAAAGCCCAGCTAGAGCGGGACAAATTGGCGAAAGTGAAAAAAGCTGTATTGTCTTCACTGCCGCCGCTGACGAAAAAGCAGGTGGGCACGGCGTTGTCGCTGCTGCTGTTGATTATTTTCGCGCGAACCTTTTATATTACGACACTCACCAGCTTTTACATATTTCATTTGATGGATAATTACAGTTTAACGATCCAGCAAGGGCAGATGTTCATCTTTCTGTTTCTGGGCATCGGCGCATTCGGCACCTTTTTTGGAGGGCCGCTTGCCGACCGCATCGGCCGAAAACGCGTTATCGTATTATCGCTGCTTGTACCGATCCCGCTGGCGCTCGTGCTGCCTTACGTAGCTTTGCCGGCAGTGGCAGCTATCCTTGGCGTACTTGGCTTTTTCCTCATGCTTAGCTTTTCTGTTATGGTCGTTTATGCACAGGAACTGGTACCAAGTAAGATCGGCACGATGTCTGGGCTGACAGTCGGGCTGGCGTTTGGGATGGGAGCGATCGGTGCAGTCGTTATCGGTATTTTAATGGATTCGATCGGCGTATACGAAACGATGATCGTCATTTCTGTTTTGCCGCTTCTCGGGCTTGCCGGGCTGGCGCTCCCAAACGATCGGAAGATTTCAGCAGCATAAACAGGCTGGATTTGAATAGGAGATGGAACCAATGAAGCAAGACCAAAAAAAGCAAGGGCTTAAACCATTCCTCACGCTGCTCACGTCATTGAAGATACCGAAATGGGCGCTTGTTTTCGGACTGGGGACAAGTCTTGTCACAACGCTGGTCGGTTTGCTTGTGCCGTTATTGACCAAAGAATTGGTGGACGGCTTTTCGATTGAAGCACTCAACGGCACAATCATCGCAGCACTCGGTGCGGCATTTATCTTGCAGGCTATTATCAACGGCGTCTCGATTTACTTGTTGAGTATGGTCGGACAGCGTATCGTAGCGGGACTTCGTGAACGCATGTGGCTTCATTTACTGCGTTTGCGTGTAAGTTATTTTGACCAGCAGGCGAGCGGCCAAACGGTCAGCCGTGTTGTGAACGATACTGGCATTGTACGGAACTTGATCACAGATCATTTTCCAAATTTCGTTACAGGCATCATCACCATCATCGGCGCGGTCGTTATTTTGCTGCTTCTTGATTGGAAAATGACGTTGATCATGATGCTCGCTGTACCGTTGACCATTGCGATCATGATTCCGCTTGGCCGCCGCATGGCGAAAATCTCCCGCAACTTGCAGGACGAAACAGCGAATTTTACTGGAGACGTCCAGCAAACACTAGGTGAAATCCGTCTGATGAAAGCATCCACTGCTGAGCAAGTCGAAGAACAGCGCGGACTTTTCGGCATCCAGAAGCTCTACGGCCTCGGCATGAAAGAAGCAAAAGTCTATGCGCTGATCGGGCCGCTTATGTATTTGGTCGTCATGGTCGTAATCGTCATGATTATCGGCTATGGCGGCATCCGCGTGGCAGACGGTTCGATGTCGACAGGCTCGCTTGTCGCATTTTTGTTGTATTTGTTCCAAATCATTGTACCGCTGGCAACCTTCGCGCGCTTTTTTACCGAGTTGCAAAAAGCGACCGGTGCAACCGAGCGCATTATCGATATCCTGGAGCTGCCGCCGGAAGAGCAAGCACCTGGCGAAGTAATCGATATCAGCAGCAAAACACTGCGCCTCGAAGATGTCAGCTTTTCCTATGCCACGGGGGATCCCGTGCTGCAAGGGGTCTCGTTTGAAGCACAGCCGGGACAGAAAATCGCGTTTGCCGGCCCGAGCGGAGGCGGGAAAACCACCGTATTCGGTTTGATCGAGCGATTTTACGAACCGACAAGCGGTATGATTACGATCGGAAATCAACCGATCGATAAAGTCGCTATCGCCGCATGGCGTGATCAAATCGGCTATGTATCGCAGGAAAGCGCCATGATGGGCGGTACGATTCGCGCTAACCTCATCTACGGGTTGCCGAATGCTGAAGGGATTACCGATGAAGAATTATGGCGTGTTGCCCGCATGGCATATGCCGAAGAATTCATTAACGGATTTCCAGATGGACTCGATACCGAAGTCGGTGAACGCGGCGTGAAATTATCCGGTGGCCAGCGCCAGCGCATTGCCATTGCCCGTGCCTTTTTGCGTGACCCGAAAATATTGATGATGGACGAGGCGACCGCAAGCCTTGACAGCCAGTCCGAAGGCATTGTCCAGCAGGCGCTTGGGCGTTTGATGGAAGGACGCACGACACTCGTTATTGCCCACCGCTTGTCGACAATCGTCGATGCAGACCAAATCGTCTTTATTGAAAATGGGCGTGTGACCGGGACAGGAAAACACCGGGAACTGATTGACAAGCACGTATTGTACCGTGAATTTGCCGAACAACAACTAACGTAATTTCTTGCTTGACCTTGACGCAGCGTAAAGGTTTATAGTGAAGCTATCAGGAGGTGGCGGCATGGAATATACCGTACAAAAATTGGCGGTGCTTGCTGGAATCAGTGCCCGGGCTTTGCGCCATTACGATGCGATTGGGCTGTTGACTCCACCGAAAAACGAATCAGGCTACCGCTGCTACGGCACCCTGGAAGTAGACCGGCTTCAACAAATTCTGCTGTACCGGGAACTGGGATTCAGACTGGACGCCATTGCCAGACTGCTGGATGACCCGGAATTTGACGAAGTGCAGGCGCTTGCTGAACATCACAAAGAGCTGATAGCCAAGCGCAGCCGGTTGGACCTCTTGATTGAAAATGTGGAAACGACCATTTCCGCTAAAAGAGGAGAGAGGCACATGAGCGACCACGAAAAATTTGAAGGATTCAAACAGCAGCTGGTGACAGACAACGAAGACGCCTACGGCAGTGAAATCCGCAGAAAATACGGCGACCGACTGGTGGACGCATCGAATGCGAAACTGCTCGGGATGAACAAAGAAAGATACGAAGCTTTTTGCAAGCTCGAACAGGACATTCTCGATAAGCTCGGAATGGCACTTGGAAGCGACCCGAGAAAGTCGGCAGGCCAGGAAATTGCTGCTTTGCACAAAGAATGGCTCAACTTTACCTGGCCATCTTATGATCCCGAGGCGCACCGGGGACTTGCAGAAATGTATGCAGCAGATGAGCGATTTGCCGCTTATTACAACAAAGCAGGCGCAGGAGCTGCGCAGTTTTTGCGCGATGCCATCGTTTGCTATACGGAATAATTAAAGTAGAAAAACCGGACTGCATCAAGAGTCCGGTTTTTTTGGATAGTGTCTGGTTTCAGCCGGGGAGCCAGGGGAATGGAATAGGAAAAGGGAGTGACAGCTGTGGCCTCAAATACGATAAAAATTATGAGTTTTAATATTGCTTCCGGTCAGCGTCTTGACGGTGAACTGGACCTGGAACTGGTGGCGAAGGCCATCGAAGATGGTGAAGCGGACATAATCGGCCTGCAGGAAGTCGACCGTAATTTTTCAGACCGCAGTGGATTTGTCGATCAGGCAAAATGGCTTTCAAAGCGTCTCGATATGGAAATGATCTATGGCCCTAACCTGATCGAACGAACCGGCCATAAAGAACGCCCTAAACGTGAATATGGCAATGCGATACTGAGCCGCTATTCAATCGAATCTTCGAGTAACCATGACTTGAGTTCAGTGGAAGCCAACCCTGAAGAGTTCGAACCCCGCGGGCTGCTCGAAGCGGTCATTGACACTGGCAGCTTCCGCTTTTCTTTCTACAATACCCATTTGTCGCTTATAGCTGAAGAAGTAGAGGATAATCTGACGGAAATATTGGAAATTACCAAGAACAATCCATTGCCGAAAGTATTAACCGGTGACTTTAATGCCGCGCCGACCACTGAACATATCAAGCGGTTTACACGCTCTTTCTGCAATGCCTTCGGTGAAAAGGGCCCTTATCCGGAAACCTATAAAAAAGAAGGGGACCACGGCCAAAAAATTGATTACATCTTCCATGATGACCAATTTTCAGCTGAAAAGACATGGACGGTGGAGAGCGAGGCTTCCGACCATGTGCCGATTGCGGCCCAGCTCAATTATTTACAAAAGGATAACAATCTTTAACACTTCTGACATCTAGATCCCGTGCTCTCCTGTTATAATGAAACCAATAAATGCAGCAGCCAATGATTCGTTTCATGATGAAAAGGAGAGGGTCGCATGCAAGGCGATGCCAATAAGGTACCGGTAATGAAAGTGATGTCATTCAATATTGCACATGGCATGGGAATGGACGGCATAGTGGATTTGGAAAGAACGGCACGGATTATCGAACAATCAGGGGCAGCCATTGTGGCGCTTCAGGAAGTCGATCGCCACTTTTCTGATCGCAGTTTTTACATGGACCAAGTCGAATGGCTGTCCGAGCGGCTCGGAATGTATGCAGCATACGGCGCCAATTTAAACCAGGCGCCAGACGATACCGAACGGCCGAACCGCCAATACGGCAATGCGACGCTAAGCAGCTACCCGATTAAATATGCAGAAAATCATTTTTTGACGCAAGTTGTTGCGGATATTTCCAACAACGAGCAGCGCGGTGTTCTTGAAGCCGTTATCGAAGTGGAAGGCATGTATGTTAAAGTGCTGAACACTCATTTGGCGCTGAAGGATGCAGAACTTGAATTAAGCATACAAGAGTTGCTTGAAATTGCCGCCAAAAGCCATTTTCCGAAGATCATTACAGGTGATTTTAACGCACCTCCAGCCCATCGACATTT
>JASKZU010000005.1 GCA_030147455.1 Planococcus sp. (in: firmicutes)
AAATGGACTTGCGGCACGCTGGATGCGCTTTTGGGGCGGAACAGGCTGTCGAGCTCCTGCTGGCTGATGCGGTTTTTCGCGTGCAATTTGTCGTAATTGCTGCGGTACTGCAGCAGCGCTTCTTGAAAACGGGCAAATTCGAACGGCTTGATCAAATAATCAGCAGCCCCGAGCCTTAACGCATGCTGCACCTGGTGGATCTCGGATGCCGCCGTGATGAGGATCACGTCCAGGTTCCGCTTTTGTTCGCGGATTGTGCGCAAAAACTCGATGCCGGTCATCCCCGGCATGTGAATATCCAAGAGCACCAAGTCGATGTCCGCTTCCTCCAGCCGTTCCATCGCTTGTTCGGCATGGACGGCAATCCCGCTGACCGCAAAGCCTTCCAGCTTTTCGACAAACTGCCGGTTCAAATCGGCTACCATCGGATCATCTTCTACAATCAGTACGTTAATCATCCATAACACCTCCTGCCTCGTACGGGAGGACGATTTCAAAAGTCGCCCCTTCATTTTGTTGTGAGCTCACTTCGATCGAGCCTTCCAGTTTTTCGACACTGTTTTTCACCAAATACAGCCCGAATCCACGGTCATGTCCATTTTTATTGGATACGCCTTTTGAAAACATCGTCTCCTGCAGCTCTTCCGGAATGCCGGTTCCTGTATCACTGATCGTGATTGTCAATAAGTCGTCGATATACGAAAACTGTGCGGCCACGTTTTTCCGGCTGGCTTGGCTGACGCTGTCGATCGCGTTGTCGATCACATTACCGATGATTTTGATCAACTCATGCGTGATAGCTGGATCGGCTGGCTTCGGGATCTCGGTTTCACAGCTGATTGCGAGCTCCACATGGGCTTCTCTCGCAAAACTGATTTTCCCGACGATAAACCCGGCCAGGACAGGGTCTTTGAAATAGCTCGTGATGTTGCCGACCTCATGCACCTGGTGCTCGGCGAGTTTAGCGATAAAGCGCGACACTTGGTCGTACTCTTCCATTTTAATCAAGCCAAGCAGCACGTGCAGCTGATTCATGAATTCGTGTGATTGCGCCCGCAATGTGTCTGCATACATCTCCACGCCCGTCAGCTGCTCTGCCAGATGATCGATTTCGGTTTTGTCGCGAAATGTGACGATGGCACCGATCACTCGCCCGTTCACAAGGAGCGGCACGTGATTGGAAATGATCGACAGGCCGTTCAGTTCCTGCTCTTCGTCCAAAATCGTTTCTTTTTGCGCAAGTACGCGCTCGAGCTTGATAGCCGGCAAAAATTCATGAATCGACACGCCGATCGGCTCCTGGTCTTTGAATCCCGCTTTTTGGAACAACTCTCTGGCGGATTTATTGGCAAGCATCACATTGGAATCTTTATCAACCGCAATAACGCCCTCATAGACAGAATAAAGCATTTGGTTGCGCTCTTCGTGGATGCGCGCAATCTCATAAGGCTCCAAGCCAAACAGGCTTTTTTTGATATAGCGGGACACCCAAAACGCTCCCACAACCCCGAACAGCAAGCCGACAAGTGAACGAATCAATATCGTCTTGCGGTTTTGCACGACTGCCGCTTCTACTTCCTCGAGCGAGATCCCGACGGCTACCGCGCCGATCTGCTCGGCATTGTCGTCAAATATCGGAGTGAACGACCGGACCGAATAGCCGAGCGTTCCTTCTGCTTTTGACGTATACGATTCGCCTTGCAAGACAGGCAGTTCGTCGCCGCCGGCAAACCGCTTGCCGATATTGTCTGGGTTCGGATGCGATTTCCGGATGCCGTCCATGTCCATTACGACGACAAACAGCACTTCGGTCGATTGCTGGACGGCCAGTGCGTAATCCTGGATATTTTCTTCATTGGTTTCAGTGCTCAGCGCATTGCGGATCACTTCCGACTCGGCTGCGGTCCTTGAAATGCTGACGGCTTTATCCTCCAGCTGGTGTTCGATCAGCTCGCCTGACGTATTGGCGACAAGCAGGTTCGTAATCAAAAGCGACACCAATACGACCGAGCAAACAAATAATATGATGATGGTGCTTAATTTAAGTCGCGACACGGCGAAACGGTCACCTCATTCTTTACTGGCCAGGCTTTCTTTCAAACAGCTGTTTCTACTATAAGCTAAAACCGCTTGGATGAAAATCAGGGAGAACAGCGGCAAACAGAAAAAGGGCAGCCGAAGATTCGGCCGCCCAGGCTATCGAGAAATTTCGACAGTTCTTTTTGCGTTCCAGTCGGACGCGTTCAGCGGGCACGGCCTCAGCCGCTTCATCGCTAACGCTCTTGCAGGGTCTTCGGCTCGTGCTGCTCCCGCTTGAGTCGCCGACTTCCACTCCACTTTAAGATTTTTTCATTTTCTTCATTCACTTTTTCATTCGGCTTTCTTTTAATGCCTAAGTCATTTTGATCTATGAATAGGTAGATCCGCTCAACATGCTGAGCAGTCATAAATATGGCTGACAGTTGAGTGAGTTACCCCGCAACGATTTCTTTTTCCGCCGCAGACTCTTCGCTCGAGACGTCCACTTTTCCAGGTTTTACGACGAATATGCTGATCAGCGCCGCCACCGCAAACAACCCCATAATGACAGCCAGTAAAACGTCGTACGATCCGGTTGTGTCCAAAATGAATGTACTTAATTGATTGCCCGTCAGCCCCGCAAGTGCCCAGGCGGACAAGGCAAGCCCGTGGACCGTGGAAATCGTATGCAGCCCGAAGCGGTCAGCCAATAGCGGCGGCAGCGACGAAAACCCGCCGCCGTATCCTGCATTGACGATGCACAGGAGGCCGATGATCAAGAGCGCTGCCACTGTGCTGCTGACACTTTGAAGCAACAGCGGCAGTAAAATGGCGCCGATCGACAATGCAAAGATGATTTTATAAATCGAGTTGCGGTCGTTTAACCGGTCTCCGAGCGCTGAAAACATGATTCTGCCGCCGGCATTGAAAATTGCCGTCAGTGAACTGACCAATCCGACCGCCCCAAAGCCGATAAACAGCAAAATGCCTTTTTCCTGCGAAATGAGTGCCAATCCACACGTAATGTTCAAGTAAAACATAAGCCAGATGCCGATGAACGTTTTGTTTTTCAAGATCTTCATATAGCTGAAGCGCTGGCTTTGTGCAGCCGATTCCTGATAGCCGACAGGTTTTTTGATCAACAGATGCCCCGTGATCATCATGACCAAATAAATGGCGGCTAAAATATAAAACATTATGTATACGTTCCCCGGGTTGACGAGCAGCCCTTCGCTGTTTCGTTCTCCTAGCAACTTGACCATCAACGGGCTTGCGATGACTTTCGCCAGGCCAAAGCCGAGTACTGCGAGGCCTGTCGCCAAGCCTTTTTGCTCTTTAAACCACAGCATGAGTGTCTTCACCGGCGTCAGATACCCGATGCCAAGACCAATCCCCATGACGACGCCGTAAGAGAGATAGACGCCGATCAACGATTGCTGGTAAATAAAAAAGCCGGTCCCAGCCATGCCTGCCACAAAAAATACCGCCGACAATAGCGATGACTTTCGTATGTCTTTTTCAACAAGTTTCCCGCCGAACGCCGCCGACATGCCGAGAACAAAAATCGCGATGCTGAACGCCCACTCGACTTCACCGACCGTATTACCCATATAAGAAGCAATGTCCCCTTTAAACAATGACCAGCAATATACCGTCCCGATACTGCAGTGAA
>JASKZU010000331.1 GCA_030147455.1 Planococcus sp. (in: firmicutes)
TGTGGATTTACCTGGATGGTGTACCCTTCGATAATGCCTGCGCTTTCTAACTTTTCTACTCTGGCAGAAGTAGCAGGGCCACTTAAATGAACTTTTTCGCTCAACTTTTTCATGGTGATGCGGCTATTTGCCGTAAGCTCATCCAAAATCCGCAAATCCGTCTGATCCAAGATCTTCTCAATTCCTTTCATTTATAAACCGAAACAGATAAAAGACTTTATTTAATCTATATAAGTTGGAATTGACTCTAGTGTACACTGGATAGACATCAAACAAAAGGAGTTGGAATCATGAAAATCCGCCACATTCGAAACGCCACTTTAGTAGTAGACTTTGCAGGTAAAAAGTTTTTAGTCGATCCATTTTTAGCAGAAAAAGGCACTTATCCGCCCTTTCCGAATTCAGCGAGACAAGATCAACACAATCCGCTCGCAGATTTGACTGTCTCGATCGAAGACGTAATCGCTGGTATAGATGCAGTTATCGTCACTCATACCCATTTAGACCACTGGGATGATAAGGCGAAAAAAGCATTACCAAAAGACATCAAACTGTTCACGCAAAACAATGAAGACAAAACTGAAATCGAAGAAGCCGGATTTACGAATGTTGAAGTTCTTCAGGAAGATACAACATTCGAAGGAATTCAATTGATCAAAACAAAAGGCGAGCACGGCAGAGGCGAAATTTTAAAGATGACGGGCCATGTTTGCGGCGTGGTATTCAAGCATCTGAATGAAAAAACGCTGTATGTCGCAGGCGACACCGTCTGGTACGAAGAAGTGCAAAAAACAATTGATGCGCATCATCCGGAAGTCATCGTAGTAAATGCAGGCGACAACCAATTTCTTCAAGGCGGCTCGCTGGTCATGGGTAAAGAGGATGTTTACGAGGTCCATAAAGCCGCTCCTAAAGCAGACATTATGGCTGTCCATATGGAAGCCGTGAACCACTGGGCATTATCAAGAGAAGAACTCAAACGCTTTGCTGTTGAAAAAGAGATGTCCTCAAATGTATTGGTACCGAACGACGGTGAATCGTTTAACTTCTGAGTTGGACTGTGGCAGTTCTGAATAGAGTAGTAGTTGGAACACAAAGAGAAAGAAGCTTCTGGGTAAAAGCAGAGCTTCTTTCTCTTTTGATGTGGAAAAATGCATGTCCTTCAACAAAGGATAGCGCCATGAGATTTGCCGCTCGGCATTAGAGCCGAAATAATTAAAAAAATGATTTGATAAAATACATTCTTTGGTATATTAGACAGAAGAAGCCTTTGTCAACTTGTCAGGCGAAACAGGTTGTTTGGCAGAAACGCTTTGGTATTAAAACGTCCAGCAAAATTATTGGGAAAGAGGGGTTTTATGAGAAGGTTATGTGGAGGAGCGTTACTTTTCATTGTGATCTTTGTTTTCTTTGCAATGCAGGGCAATATGCACCTTGCTATGAATTCTTGCGGGATCATAGGAATTAGTGGCATCTTGGTCGGTGGGTTTTTGAAAACAGGATTCATTAGCTCAACCGCTCCCGTGATCGGCAATTTGGCCATCATCAAGTTGGATGACAAGCTCGACATATCAAACACTGTTTTACTCATCACTTTGCCTAATTTAATTGGAGCTTTAATCCTGTATTTTTTTGATATAGCAAGTTGTTTGAAAGTCATTACAGAAAGATCATTTGTCGTGCTTACTCTACACAAGTGCCGAGTTAAAACTGGGTGAACAGATTGTTGCAATAAAGTACTGAAGGACAGTCCGGATTCTGAAGGAGTGTGTAGAAATGAAAAGGTTTTTGAAAATCATTCTTGGAGTTGTCGGTGCTATCGCTTTAGGCATTGCATTGCTCGTCATTTCCTTTAACTTAAGCATGAGGGCAGATCCCGACAAAGAACAAGCGGTGCGGCAAGAGGCAAGGCAGTATTTGGCGGAAAACTTTAACGAGGATGTTGAAATCTACGACACGCTTTTTGACAATATGGGCAACTTTGAATTTGAGTATGCGGCTAAAGTGCGTGAGACCAAAAGCAACACAGAATTTCTCGTGTATCGTGACACTGAAACAGAGGAAATGACAGATTCGTACGTGTCGGACAGATGGTCCAATGAACTCGAAGAGGAAATGCGTCCATATGTGCGCCAGGTTTTCGGAGAATCGACAGTCGTTTATGTGTTTATTGATAATGAGGTGGGAGCTGCATTGGACATCGATCCGCTGAATCCCGGAAGTTCTAAAGAGTATGCATTCAACCCCACGGTTCGGTTGGATATACCGAGAAAAAAGGCATCGGGCGATGAGAAACTTTTTACGGATTTCATTTCTTATTTAAAGGATGAAAACATCTTGCAAAACGGCCAGCTGATTGTATCTTATGTCGTAGAGACAGGGGAAATCCTAGAAGATGAAGAATGGAGCCGGGGCATCTAAATAAATCATTTTACATAAAATAGAAAATGACTGTATAAATCAAACTTAAAGAACATATTATTGTATTTAAAAAGCCAGACAAAGGAGAACCTCCTTTTCTGGCTTTTGCAGCTTGTATATCATTTTAATCCTTGTGCTTCTTCAGCGCGGAATTTTTTACTCGGGTGTTTTATTCGCCAGAGGGAAAACATCGTAATTAAAATATAGAAGCTGGTAACGGAGATTATAAGGATTTTATCCTCAGGGTAAAAAAAAGTGCCATTCGTGAATACTAAGAAGTAAACAACCCACACACCGATAATTTTCAGCAATTGGTTTAATCGATTGGATTTAAACACGAAATCATTCCTTTCAATTCATAAGTACTTATTTTTTGCTGATAGTATATATACAAAGTTTCTTTATTGAGGGTTTCGTTTTATTTGGGGAAACTTTATGATTTTTAAATAATACATAACAATAAATTTATCATTTGAAGTTACAAATCGACAAGCTGCTAAACTTCTCGCCGCTCCAAGTAAGCGTAAAAAAGGTTATTCTTTCTTTGTAGAGAAATAAGAGTAAAATCAAGAATGGAGAGCTTAAACAGCTAAAATAGAACAAATTCTAAAGTGATTCCAGAAAGTGAGCTGCATACGTACATATGGATGAAATCTCAATATCAATTATCTTATTTT
>JASKZU010000341.1 GCA_030147455.1 Planococcus sp. (in: firmicutes)
AAAGCCAAACTGGAACAGCAGCGCGCCTTCCTGTGTAAAAAACAAATGCAGGAAAAACGTAAATGCCATTAGGATAAAGACCGGCTTTAATCCATTGATCAGGAAGTACAGACGGATTTTTGATAAATATACCGCCAGCAGCGTTGAGCCGAGCAAGATGGCATATGTGACTGCATTATTGGCAATAAACACAATTGCAATAAACAAGAACACAAACAAAATCTTGGCGCGCGGGTCAAGGCGGTGGACCAGTGAATCTCCCGGAATAAAGCGGCCGAAAATCATTTTCTCCATCATTTCGACTCACGCCCTTCCGAGAGCGCTTTGGCGATCAGCTGCGACAACAGTTCCTCGGTCAATGCAAGTTCTCCCAGCTTGATGCCGCTCTTTGCTTCAAAGGCACGCTGCATATGCACGGTGCGCGGCAGCTCAAGACGATAGTCCCGAAGCTGCTCTTCGTCCGCAAACACATCACGCACATCTCCTGTCGCAACGCATTTTCCCCCGTGCATAATGGAGACGCTGTCGGCATAGCGGGCCGCGTCTTCCATACTATGGGTGACGAGCACAGTCGTTAAGTTTTTCTCGACATGCAGCCGGTAAAACAACTCCATAATTTCCCGCCGTCCGCGCGGATCGAGTCCTGCGGTCGGCTCATCCAGCACCAAAACGTCCGGCTCCATTGCCAAAACGCCGGCAATGGCCACACGGCGCATTTGGCCGCCGGATAAATCAAACGGCGATTTCTCCAGCACTTCTGCTGGAAGGCCCAGCTGTTCGACGAGTGCAATCGCACGTCTTCGCGCTTCGTCTTCCGGGACGCCGAAATTGAGCGGGCCGAACATGATGTCTTTCAGGACCGTCTCGTCAAACAGCTGCTGCTCTGGAAATTGAAACACGATGCCGACCTTTTTGCGGACCTCCCGCAAGTTTTTCGCTTTTTTGCCAGCTTCGATGGTCCGTTCACCGATTTGCACGATGCCTTCTGTCGGCTGCAAAAGTGCATTTAAATGCTGCAGCACAGTTGATTTGCCGGAGCCGGTATGCCCGATGACTGCTGTGTAGGAGCCTGACGGAATCGGCAGCGTGACGTCTGTGAGCGCCCGTTTTTCAAACGGTGTATCTTTAGCGTAGCTGTAGCCTACTTGTTTGAGTAGTATGTCCATAGTTCCTCCACCAATTCATCTTCTGTCATAGCTTCTCCGGCCAGCGGCACGCCTGCTGTTTTCAGCAAGCCTGCCATGCGCATGGCAAACGGCAAATCAAGCCCCATCGCCGTCAGCTGCTCACCAAACGAGAACACCGTTTCCGGCGTGCCCTCCATTTGCTTTTCCCCGCCGTTCATCACGAGGATGCGGTCGGCAAGCGCTGCTTCTTCCAAGTCATGGGTGATCGACAGCACAGTAAGCCCTGTCGTAGCCCGGAGCTCCCGAATCGTCTCGATCACTTCACGCCGGCCTTGGGGGTCGAGCATGGAAGTCGCTTCATCGAGAATCAGCAAACGCGGGCGCAGTGCCAATGCACCGGCAATTGCCACACGCTGTTTTTGCCCGCCTGATAAATGATGGGGTTCGTGGTCCAGGTAATCATCCATCTTTACTTGTTGCAAAGATTCCCGCACACGCACCACCATTTCTTCATGCGGGACGCCGTTGTTTTCCAGCGCAAAGGCTACGTCGTCCTGTACAGTTGCGCCAACAAATTGGTTGTCCGGGTTTTGAAAGACCATGCCCATCTGGGAACGGATCTCCCATAAGCTTTCTTCGGACATCGTCATTCCCATGGCGCCGACTGTGCCGCTTTGCGGAAACAGCAAGCCGTTCATCAATTTCGCGATCGTGGACTTGCCGGAGCCGTTATGCCCGACAAGCGCCACCCATTCTCCTTCTGCTATTGAAAACGATAAATTTGAAACAGCCGGCTTTACAGACTTGTCTTCCGGCATGTATGTAAATGTCACTTCGTTAAATGACAAAATCGTCCCTTGCATACATTTCGGCCTCCTCTAAACTTTCTCTTCTCTACTCTACTTGTTTGCTTTGGCTGCTGCAAAAACAGCGGGTTGAACCAGCACGGTTAATTCGCACTGCTCGCACGCCGGTTGCGGCATGCCAACACTAAAAATTAACAGGAAATAAAAAAAGCGCGCACCTCATTCAGAGAAATGCGCTTGTCTGTCTCTATAGCTCCTGCGGTTGCTTAAGCCGCCGGTTGAATGAGGTGCGTAGAGCTAGACGAGACGCCGCCTTTCGGCTCGCTCATCATAACACTCAGCTTTTCATATTGTCGTATAAATCATGATGCTAAAAGAAGAGGGCTATGAACCCTCTTCAGCTGCATCGATTAAACCAATTCAATAATTACGATCGGTGCGCCATCTCCGCGACGAGGCCCCATTTTCATGATGCGCGTGTAGCCGCCTTGACGTTCAGCGTAGCGTGGTGCGACATCATCGAACAATTTTTGCAAAGCAAAGATTGTGCTTTCGTTGCCTTCTTCGTCAGTGGAAGTCACTAGTTCACGGCGAATGTATGCTGCAGCTTTACGGCGAGCGTGAAGATCTCCGCGCTTACCAAGCGTAATCATTTTTTCTACAGTTGAACGGACTTCTTTCGCACGTGCTTCAGTTGTCTGAATGCGCTCGTGAACGATCAAATCAGTTGTAAGGTCACGCAATAGCGCTTTACGTTGAGAACTTGTACGTTGAAGTTTTCTCATTGAAGTTTCCCTCCTTTGTTGAATAGTTCAGAAAGAATCAGAAATCAGTCTTCTTTGCGAAGGCCAAGACCCAAATCTTCCAACTTCACTTTTACTTCTTCGAGTGATTTGCGTCCGAGGTTGCGAACTTTCATCATGTCGTCTTCCGACTTGTTGGCCAATTCGTGTACGGTGTTGATGCCGGCACGTTTCAGGCAGTTATAAGAACGAACAGAAAGATCAAGTTCTTCGATAGTCATCTCAAGGACTTTTTCTTTTTGGTCTTCTTCTTTTTCAACCATGATTTCGGCTGTTTGAGCCTCATCCGTCAATCCGACGAAGATGTTCAAGTGTTCAGTGAAAATTTTCGCGCCAAGCGCAATTGCCTCTTTAGGACCAATGCTTCCATCTGTCCATACATCGAGGGTTAATTTATCGAAATGAGCGAGTTGGCCCACACGGGTATTTTCCACTTGGAAATTGACGCGTGAAACTGGCGTGTAAATAGAGTCAATCGGGATAACGCCGATCGGAAGATCTTCACGTTTGTTCTGATCTGCACGGGCATATCCACGGCCGCGGTTTGCATACATGCGCATGCGCAAGTGGCCGTCTTTCGCGATAGTCGCAATATATAGATCCGGATTCAGAATTTCCACGTCACTATCGTGAGTGATATCTGCAGCCGTAACCGTTCCATCACCTTTTACATCAATTTCAATGACTTTTTCTTCGTCAGAGTAAATTTTCAAAGCGAGCTTCTTGATATTCAAAATGATTGAAGCTACATCTTCTTCTACACCTTCGACAGTGGAGAATTCATGCAGAACGCCATCAATTTGGATCGAAGTAACAGCTGCGCCAGGCAAAGATGAAAGTAGGATTCGACGTAAGGAGTTACCTAAAGTGGTACCATATCCACGCTCAAGAGGTTCCACAACAAATTTGCCGTATTTGGCATTGCTGTCGATCTCAACCGTTTCAATTTTTGGTTTTTCTATTTCAAGCATTCAGTTTACCCTCCTTCAGAACGTCGGTATTTTCGTTTCATCAAGAATTCGATAGTCACAGACTTTCGCTACGAGTCAGAACACATTTAGTAAGTCGTGATGTTCAAAAACTATTCCAGATCAACGATTATACGCGACGGCGTTTTGGCGGACGGCAGCCGTTGTGAGGAACTGGAGTTACGTCTCTAATAGCTGTAACTTCCAATCCAGCAGCTTGAAGTGCACGGATAGCAGCTTCGCGACCTGAACCAGGACCTTTAACAGTTACTTCCAAAGTTTTCAAACCATGTTCCATGGAAGTTTTTGCAGCAGTTTCAGCAGCCATTTGGGCAGCGAATGGAGTAGATTTACGTGAACCACGGAATCCTAGAGCTCCAGCCGAAGACCATGATACTGCGTTACCTTGCATATCAGTGATCGTAACAATTGTGTTATTGAATGTTGAGCGGATGTGAGCAATACCGGATTCGATATTCTTTTTCACACGACGCTTACGAGTTTGTTGTTTACGTGCCATGTTAAGAAACAACCTCCTTTACTGATTATTTTTTCTTGTTAGCTACAGTTTTACGAGGACCTTTACGCGTACGCGCATTGTTCTTCGTATTTTGACCACGAACCGGAAGACCGCGACGGTGGCGGATACCACGGAAGCTAGCGATTTCCATCAAACGTTTGATGTTCATGGAAACTTCACGGCGAAGGTCACCTTCGATTTTGTACTGATCCAATTGTTCACGGATATTGTTCAACTCGTCTTCTGTAAGATCGCGAACGCGAGTCTCTTCAGAAACACCAGCACCAGAAAGAACTTTCTGAGCAGTTGTTTTCCCAACACCGTAGATATAAGTCAATGAAATTACAACGCGTTTGTCGCGCGGAATGTCAACACCAGAAATACGTGCCATGTGTGCGATGCACCTCCTTCTTTATTAACCTTGTCTTTGTTTGTGTTTCGGATTTTCACAGATTACCATTACTTTACCGTTTCTGCGAATAACTTTACATTTTTCGCAGATCGGCTTAACAGATGGTCTCACTTTCATCTAACCCAACCTCCTTAGTAGTCCGGAGTGCAAAAGATTATTTAAAACGGTATGTGATGCGACCGCGTGTTAAATCGTAAGGAGAAAGTTCCACTGTTACTTTATCTCCTGGCAGAATGCGGATGAAATGCATGCGAATCTTGCCTGATACGTGCGCAAGAATCGTATGGCCGTTTTCAAGCTCCACTTTAAACATCGCGTTAGGCAAAGTCTCAACGACTGTTCCTTCGATTTCAATTACATCGTCTTTCGCCATCGACCCAGTCTCCCTTCTGTATACAAATTAGGATCTCATCTTCAAACAGTATTTGCTGATTGAATAAAGTTTATTCATTCAGGAACGCATGAGTGACATTGGAAAGACCATTGCCGGGTTCCTCGCTCCACTGTTGACAGCGGAGTTTGGAGAGATCCGGTTCAATCAGCCTGACCTACGTATCCTCGACTGCCCGGACTGCCTTGGATGAGTTCCAAACCCGTTACACAGATGCTTCCACGAAACCCATTATACTATCTCCGGTGCGGAATTGCACGGAGCAATGAGCCTCACCGGTTTCATATAATCAGGCCTTGTTTGCTTTTGCAGCTCTCGAAAATTCATATCTCCGGTGCTCCTTAAAGCCACATGGAGGCAACTAGCTGCGCCCGGCGCCGGGACTTAACCTCGGCCGCCCTTTAGAAGAGCATCAATGTCAGCAAATACTTTATCAATGTCCTGCTGTCCATCTATATTGGTCAACACGTTCTTGTCTTCATAGAAGTCAAGAAGCGGTTGAGTTTGTTGCATGTTAACTTCTAAACGCTTCGTGACGGTTTCAGGCTTGTCGTCTTCGCGTTGGTAAAGCGGACCGCCATCTTTATCGCACACGCCTTCAGTTTGAGGCGGATTGAAAACCGTATGGTAGGCAGTTCCACAAACCTTGCAAATCCAACGGCCTGTTAAACGTGCAATTAATTCGTCTTGTTCAACTTGGATGTTTACGACATGCTCGATTCGTTTGCCAAGATCAGCTAAAAGAGATTCCAGCGCTTCAGCTTGAGGGACTGTGCGCGGAAAGCCATCCAAAAGAAAGCCTCCGTTGCAGTCCGCTTGGCTGAGTCGCTCCCGGACGATACCGATCGTCACTTCGTCAGGTACCAAAGCACCTTGATCCATGAACGACTTTGCTTCCAGGCCCAGTTCCGTGCCGCCTTTGATAGCTGCGCGGAACATATCGCCTGTCGAAATATGAGGGATGTCGTACTTCTTGACAATTTCGTCTGCTTGCGTGCCTTTGCCGGCACCGGGTAGACCCATCAACACAATGTTCATACGTTTTGCCCCCTCAGACAATTGGATAAGGAACGTTTGCACGTTCCTTGCCAATGATTATTTCATAAAGCCTTTGTAATGACGTTTAACAAGTTGCGATTCCAACTGCTTCATCGTCTCTAGAGCTACACCAACGACGATCAGCAAGCTTGTGCCGCCGATTTGCGCCGATTGGGGCAGGTTCGCGATATTGATGAAGAAAATCGGCATCACCGAGATTACTGCGAGGAAGATAGCTCCCACGAAGGTCAAACGGTACAGCACGCTTGTTAAATAATCTTGCGTATTTTTACCCGGACGGATTCCTGGAATATATGCACCTTGCTTTTTCAAGTTGTCCGCCACGTTCTCAGGGTTCACCTGGATGAACGCATAGAAATACGTGAATGCAACGATCAGTGCGACATAAATGATCATGCCAACCGGGCGCGTGTAATCAAACGTAGTTTCAATGGCTCCTGTAAACGCGTTGGCACCAAATAAAGAAGCGATGGTTTGCGGCGTAATCATAAACGCCACTGCAAAGATTACCGGGATAACTCCGGCCGCGTTTACTTTCAAAGGTAAGTGCGTTTGCTGCCCATTCGAGCGCTGGCCACGGCCAGCGACACGTTTGGCATACTGGATCGGAATCTTACGCAACGCTTGTTGAACGTAGATAACCAAAACAGTCACTGCAACAACTGCGAGTGCGAGCAATGCCATAATGGCAATATTGATCGGAAGCTGGTCGCCAGCTCCTTGAATCTGCTGCGCGTATAATTGGTTGATTGCTCCTGGTACTGCAGCGACAATCCCTGCGAAGATGATAATCGAAATACCGTTACCCACGCCTTTTGCCGTGATCTGCTCACCAAGCCACAATAGAAATGCTGTTCCTGCCGTCAACACGATAGCGATGACCACGTAGGTGGATACTGAACTATCTTGAATCAGTGAACCTCCATACATTTGGTTAAAGCCGTAAGACATGCCGATCGCCTGGATAAATGCAAGAACGATTGTAAAGTAACGAGTGAATTGAGCAAGTTTCCGTCTTCCGACTTCGCCTTGTTTCGCCCACTCAGCAAATTTCGGCACAACGTCCATCTGCAAAAGCTGCACGATGATCGATGCGGTAATGTAAGGCATGATTCCCATCGCCAAGATAGAGAAATTGGCAAGGGCGCCTCCACCGAAAGTATTCAAGAAACCAATCAGACCCATCTGATCGGTAGCTTGTAGTACAGACGCATCAACGTTCGGCACCGGAACGAATGTCCCGATACGGAAGATGATGAGCATTGCTAAAGTAAAGAAGATTTTATTTCGAATATCAGATACGCGCATAAGATTAGAGATTGTCTGAAACATTAAAGCACCTCGGTCTGACCGCCGGCGGCTTCGATTGCTTCTTTAGCTGATGCAGAGAATTTATGAGCTTTGACTGTCAATTTCTTGTCCAGTCCACCGTTGCCAAGAATCTTGATTCCTGAACGTTCTTTGCTCACAACACCTGTTTCGATCAACAATGCAGGTGTAATTTCTGTGCCTTCTTCGAAACGGTTCAACACGTCAATGTTCACTACAGTGTAGTCTTTGCGGTTGATGTTCGTGAATCCGCGCTTAGGCAAACGACGGAACAATGGGTTTTGACCACCCTCGAATCCAGGACGGACACCGCCGCCTGAGCGAGCGTTTTGACCTTTGTGACCTTTACCGGCAGTTTTACCAGTACCTGAACCAATTCCGCGTCCGATACGCTTGCGTGAGCTGCGTGAACCTTCTGCTGGTTTTAATTCGTGAAGTTTCATGTGGTTGGCACCTCCTTCTATAGAAATCAGGGATTAAACTTCTTTAATAGTTACTAAGTGAGCGACTTTATCAAGCATTCCGCGAACTGCCGCGTTGTCTTGGTGCTCAACTGTTTGATGCATTTTACGCAATCCAAGTGACTGGACAGTTTTGCGTTGTGCCGGTTTAGCACCGATCACAGATTTAGTGAGGGTAATTTCTAGTTTAGTTGCCATGTAATTTCCCTCCCTTATCCTAATAGCTCTTCTGTAGTTTTACCGCGAAGTTTTGCAACTTCATCAGCGCTTTTCAGTTGAGTCAAGCCGTTGATCGTCGCGCGCACCATGTTGATTGGCGTGTTGGAACCAAGAGATTTAGACAAGATGTCTTGTACTCCTGCAAGCTCCAATACCGCACGAACAGGTCCACCAGCGATAACACCGGTACCTGGTGAAGCAGGTTTGATAAGAATCGAGCCGGCACCGAAGCGTCCGGTTACTAGATGTGGAGTAGTTCCTTTAACCATTGGCACTTCAATCAAGTTCTTCTTCGCATCTTCAATAGCTTTACGGATAGCTTCTGGAACTTCTTGTGCTTTACCAGTACCAAATCCGACTTTACCATTTTTGTCGCCTACAACAACCAATGCGGAGAAACGGAAACGACGTCCACCTTTTACAACTTTCGCTACGCGGTTAATCGTAACTACGCGTTCTTCAAGTTCAAGTTTGTTTGGATCAATACGACGCATTATATGTGTCCCTCCTTCTTTTAAAATTCTAATCCGTTTTCACGTGCAGCTTCAGCTAAAGCTTTCACACGTCCATGATACAGATAACCACCGCGGTCAAAAACAACTGATGTATAGCCGTTTTCTACAGCGCGTTTTGCAATCGTTTCGCCAACTTTAGCAGCAGCTTCAAGATTGCCTTTGTTTTCAAGAGAGAAATCTTTCTCTACAGAAGATGCGCTAGCAATCGTTGCGCCGTTTACATCGTCGATCAATTGAGCGTAGATGTATTTGTTTGAACGGAAAACGTTCAAACGCGGACGTGAAGCTGTACCCGTGATTTTAGAACGTACGCGAGCGTGACGTTTTTTACGGGATGCATTTTTATCGAGTTTCGTAATCACTGAGGTCACTCCTTTCAGACTGCCTAAGCAGCATTATTTACCTGTTTTACCTTCTTTGCGGCGAACTTTTTCGTCTTCGTAACGGATCCCTTTGCCTTTATACGGCTCTGGCGGGCGAGTAGCGCGGATGTTTGAAGCAAGTGCTCCAACCAATTCCTTGTTAATTCCTTTAACGACGACTTTCGTGTTGCCTTGTACTTCGATCTCGATTCCTTCTTCCGGAGTGAATTCGACCGGGTGGGAGTATCCAACGTTCAAGACCAATTTCTTGCCTTGTAGTTGAGCACGGTAACCTACACCGACTAATTCAAGTGAACGGGCGAAGCCTTCAGAAACTCCAGTAACCATGTTCGCAAGCAATGCGCGGGTTGTACCGTGGATTGTGCGGTGGTCTTTAGAATCTGACGGGCGTGACAATGTCAAAACATTGTCTTCCTGTACGATAGTGATATCTGAGTTGAACTGGCGAGTCAATTCGCCTTTAGGTCCTTTAACAGTTACGTTGTTATTGTCTCCGACAGTAACAGTAACGCTTGCAGGAACCTCGATTGGTTTTTTACCTACACGTGACATTCTGTTGCACCTCCATTCGTTTGTTGCTT
>JASKZU010000334.1 GCA_030147455.1 Planococcus sp. (in: firmicutes)
GTATCAGGCTGGTTGATTTTTCTGGCGACTCCGACTACAGCCATCGCTATGGCCAACAAGATCAAAATCTGTATGAACACTTCATTGAATTCGTGCATGCGGCAACCTCCTTTTCCCTAATTAAGTTCTTTCTTACTCATTTCTTTAATTTTCGGTTCTTAAACATTCTGCTGAGACTAGTCAGCCGGCTGTTTGCCGACAAAACAAAAAACCGGCCCGGTTGACGCCGGGCCGGCTATAGAAGCTTGCTCAATCTGCTTGATTGCTGGAGTATTTTTACTTGACCCAGCCAAGAATCATTTCACGGATCAGTTTGCTTGCCGTATTGGCCGTTTGGTCCGAATGGTCATAGACCGGCGCCAGTTCAACAAGGTCAAATCCAACAACGTTGACGTTCGATGCAGCAATGGCATGGATCGAAGCAAGCAGCTCGCGTGACGTGATGCCGCCCGCGTCAACCGTTCCTGTACCCGGTGCGTGCGCCGGATCGAGCACGTCCATGTCGATCGTAATATACACAGGGCGTCCTTCAAGCGTCGGCAGCACTTGCTTTAACGGCTCGAGCACTTCGAATTTGTACAAATGCATGCCTTGTTCTTTTGCCCATTCGAATTCTTCTTTCATGCCTGAGCGGATGCCGAACGAGTAGACGTTATGCGGCCCGATGTGATCGGCGATTTTACGGATCGGCGTGGAATGCGAATATTCTTCTCCTTCGTAGTTTTCGCGAAGGTCGGTATGCGCATCAAAATGAATGATGGCGAGGTCATCGTATTTACTGGCGACCGCTTTCATGACCGGCAGTGACACGAGGTGCTCCCCGCCCATGCCGATCGGTATTTTGTTATCGTTCAGCAACGTATGAACATAGGTTTCGATTTCAAGCAACGACTTTTCCGGGTTGCCGAAAGGCAGCGGGATGTCGCCGGCGTCAAAAAACGGCACATCGCCAAGTTCACGGTCCAAATAAGGGCTGTATTCTTCAAGCCCGATCGATACCTCGCGGATTTTGTTCGGGCCAAAGCGCGATCCCGGGCGGTAGCTGACGGTCCAATCCATAGGCATGCCATACAGCACAGCTTTGGATTCTTCGTAGTTTGGATGGCTTTTGATGAACACTTTGCCGGAATAGGTTTCGTCAAAGCGCATGTTATTCACCAGCCAGATCTTTCACGAATTTAGGCAGGACAAATGCTGCGTTGTGCAATTCAGGCGTGTAGTATTTCGTTTCGATATCGTGGAAACGCTCGGCCGGCACTTCCAGCGGATTGTATTTTTTCGATCCGATTGTGAACGACCACAAACCGCTCGGGTACGTCGGGATGTTCGCGAGGTATAGTTTCGTGATCGGGAAAATTTCTCTGACATCGCTTTGCACTTGCTTGATCAAGTCCGGCGTAAACCAAGGGTTGTCCGATTGTGCCACAAAGATGCCGTCTTCTTTCAAGGCTTTCGAGATGCCGGCGTAGAAACCTTTCGAGAACAAGTTTACAGCCGGTCCGACCGGTTCTGTGGAATCGACCATGATGACGTCGAATTCGTTTTCCGATTCCGCGATATGCATAAAGCCGTCGCCGACGATGACTTCAACGCGCGCGTCTTCAAGGCCTGAAGCTATTGATGGCAAGAATTTTTTCGAGTACTCGATGACTTTGCCGTCGATATCCACAAGCGTCGCTTTTTTGACAGATGGGTGCTTAAGCACTTCACGGATGACGCCGCCGTCTCCTCCGCCGACAACCAGTACGTTCTCCGGGTTCGGGTGGGTGAACAACGGAACGTGCGCCACCATTTCGTGATAGACGAACTCGTCTTTTTCAGAAGTCATGACCATGCCGTCAAGAAACAGCATGTTGCCCCATTCAGCCGTTTCCGCCATCTCTAAATATTGGAAATCCGTTTGTTCTGTATGAAGCGTTTTGTTGATCTTCATTGTAATTCCAAAGTTTTCAGTTTGTTTTTCGGTATACCAGAATCCAGCCATGTATAATCAAACTCCTTTTATCTAGATATTCAAATCACTTTACAAAGTATAAGTGTTTTCCCCAAAAGTGCAATACTCTTTTCCGCCACTTGTCTTTACCCGGATTCCAGGCATGTATGCCCGTTTTCCTCCTGAGAGCGGCCGTGTTTTCTGCACATAAAAAGGTTTTCTGCAAAGGGAATCGATTCCCTGCACAGAAAACCTTTTTGGCCTGATGGATGCGGAGCAAGTAACATGAGGCATTGGGCTTGGGTTTGTCGCAATGGCTCACAGCACTTGCCCGCTATCAGGTGTCCTAGCTTTCTAGATGAAAAGCTGTACTTTCAGTTTACTTTTTTTTCGAACCAACTTCAACCGCCGGAAGAACCGAATTTCATCTTTCACATTTCGTTCAAGAATCCAAACGTTTAGGCAAGCCCGTCGTGCAGTTGTTCAGAGCTGCGCTGCCACATTTCCGGATTGTGGGTTTTCAAATAATCAGCCAGCACTTTTTTAGAAGGCGCATCCATATGATCGATGATGATTTTCCGCTTCATGGATTTATCCATCAGGTTGACGTGGTCGGCCAGAATTTTAAAGCCGCGGCGCTTTTCGCGGTTGACGACCATTTCGCATGCCGCTACCCCGGCATAATAGGGGCCGACCGGATTAAAATCAATGGTGATCCATACAAGCCAGTAATCTTTGCCGCCTGCTGAGTCTTCGCGGTTGGTGGTGAATTTGATGCCGCGTTCGACTTGGCTTCTTGCGTGCATCGCGCCGATATCCAATACCGCTTCTTGTTCTTCAACGTCAATGATGAGCGGCGATACATTCTCGAGTGACAATGAGCCGATGCCATAGCCTTTATGTCCGTCAGTCGGATCGTCTTTTATAATGGTAAATCCCAATTTCTTTTTCGGTTTTTCTTCGTTTGCCATTTGTACTATTCCTCCATTCTGATATGATTATCCTAACATCCAATGAAAAGGAGCTGCATCCATTATGCCATACGTAACTGTTAAAATGATCGAAGGACGCACTGACGAGCAAAAGCGCGCGCTTGTCGAGAAAGTAACGGCCGCTGTTTCTGAAACGACCGGCGCCCCGTCTGAAAAAGTTGTTGTATTCCTTGAAGACTTGAAGAAAAACGAATACGCTGTCAACGGCAAGCTATTGAGCGACGACGAGTAAATAAAAACTCCCCTTGGGGAGTTTTTTCATTTATTCATTAATCGCCACTCATAGCTGGCTGCACTGGTTATTTCAACTGCTCAAGTTCCGCTACAAAATTGAAGGCTTCTTCGATTTCAGCTTCTGTAAAATTCAATTTGCCTTTGACGCTATGTAATTTAACGATCTGTTCATCGCGCGGCAAGCTATCGAAATAAAGCAGTGTCGAAGTAAGCTCCAAAAAGCGTGCACTTTTGGCATTAAGCAGCTCTGCCGCTTTCGGATTTTTTGAGATTGATGCGCCGATAGCCTCGCGGAACTCCATGCCTTCAGCTGTCACGGCATATTTATATTGCACGTAAGACCCTTTGTCTTCCAATGCTTCCGACAAAAAGCCCATGTCGCACAACTCTTCAACGCGCGCTGTCAGTTCTTCTGAGTACGGCCCGTATATATGGAACTCGTATTTCTCCTGAAACGGCACGTTCAACTTTTTCATGATGTAAATCATTTTCTGCAATTTCTTGCGGCCGGTCACTCCGTCAGCGGTCGCAATAAAATCGACAATTCGTGCATGTTCTTGAAGCAACTAAATTCCTCCTTCTTTCAGCATCTCCAAAATTTGCTGCTTGACGGCTTTTTTCTTGCCGTCGACCAACAGCTCTGCCGGAAAATACAATTTGTAGTCGGTGCGGCGTTTACCGGAAATAGCGTCGACCACCTGCGACAACCGCGACAATTCCTTAACCTCGCCGTTTGGCATCAGCAATTGGATCGGCAAGCGTTCTTCCTCTTCGCCTGGCCGGTAAAAATCATACGGCAAATCAGACGTCGAATCATCGATCAGGTAGTATTCCGGATCGATGCCTGCCTGCTTGAACAAACCTGCCAGTTTCCCAAGTTTTCTATAGTCTTTGCCCGGATCAAAATCCACGTATTGGAACAGGCGCCGATTGACAAAACGGCTGCTTAGGTCGGATAAAATCGGATCACGTTCATCCATCCATAATTGAAAATAAGTCATCAATACGCCTTCGTCGAGCGCCAAATAGTCTGCCAGCGAAAAGCTTCGGTCAAAAAACGCCAAAAAGTGCGTGGGCGGCTGTTGGAATTCATAGCCAGTCTCGCTCAGTTGCTTGGCGCGCTGGAGAATTTTGCGCAAAATCACTTCTGCGCTTCTGGCCACTGGATGGAAATATACTTGCCAATACATTTGGTAACGGCTCATGATATAGTCTTCCACCGCGTGCATGCCGCTGGATTTGATGACGACCTGGTCGTCGAGCGGGCGCATGACGCGCAATATGCGCTCCATGTCGAAATGGCCATAGGAAACGCCCGTATAATATGCGTCACGCTGCAGATAATCCATCCGGTCGGCATCAATCTGGCTGGAAATCAGCGAGACAACTTGCTTGTTGGAGTAGGTTTTAGCGATCACTTCCGCTACACGCGCCGGAAAATCAGCGGCAACTTTTTTCAAAATCCCGTTTACTTCCGTATCGCCGGTCAAAATAGCCCGCGTGAATTCCTCATGGTCTACATTGAATACCTTCTCAAACGAATGGGAAAAGGGGCCGTGCCCCAAATCATGCAGCAATGCGGCGCACAACACGGTCAACCGTTCACTTTCGTCCCATTCCGGGCGTCCATGGAAAATGTCGTCCGAAATTCGGCGGACAATTTCGTAAACGCCGAGCGAATGATTGAAACGGCTATGCTCGGCGCCGTGGAACACCAAATAGGAAGTGCCCAATTGTTTGATGCGGCGCAAGCGCTGGAATTCCTTCGAATTGACGAGATCCCAAATCACTTGGTCCCGCACATGGATATACCGGTGAACCGGATCTTTAAACACTTTTTCTTCAGCTAACTTCTGCGTCGCGTAGCTCACGGGCATTCCTCCTCAATCAGTACTGGTTATTCTACACGAATCAAACGCTCAATCAAGTTTTTTCGAGCATGCTTTTATTGCGTTCAAGCACGCGTTTCAAGTAAAACGAATACAGCTCCAGTTCATCGCCTTCAAGTGCCTTGGGTGCCGGGGACCCAAGCAATTCATGAAGATCGAGCACCACTTCAGGCACCGTAATGGTTCGGCCGAGCAGCTCGCTGAGCGACGCCATCACTTCCGGCTGGATAACGGGATAGCTGAATTTTGTTTGCTCTCCCTGGATTCCGGCCTCATAGAATTCACGGATGATTTCTGCCCGTTCTGCTCCGCTTCCTTCGATGCATAAATACACCTGCACGGCGATGCCCCGGCGAATGCGCCGCTGCGAGATGCCGGCGAATTTTTTTCCGCCGATGCTCAAGTCATAAGAGCCCGGGCAATACGAGCCGACGATTTCATAAGCTTCAATGGCCGCTTCCGGAAACAGCGCCTCCACCAATTCGACCATTATGTCGTATCCTTGCGGTATATCAATCGCGCCTTCTTTTTCCGACAAGACGACCGAAATGTTCAATACGCCGGAATCGAGAACGACTGCAAGGCCTCCTGAGTTCCGGATGATGGCCGTGTATCCGTGGCGCTCGAGCACCGGCAGCGCGCTGTCGATATGCGGCAGGCGGTGGTCCTGTATGCCAAGGACCACTGTATCGTCGTGAACCCATGTTCTGACGGTTGGAGCCGTTTTTTGGCCGCCGACCAGTTCGCACAGCGTGTCGTCCGCTGCGAACGATTCGAGTGCCGAACGGCCGCGCGCACTGCGCGACTGATCCCAGAAACGCCAATTTTTTTGTTCCATAAATAAAGCCATGTGTCATTCTCCTCTTTGTTCGGTTCGCTGCTTTTAGTTTACTCTTTTCAACCGGCACTGAAAAGGCAAAACGGCCATGTCAAATTGGTGACAAGCCGCATTCGGATAGGAAGTTCTCTTGTGCTTATGATAAACTGGTGTGGAGAGATTCACATAAAAGGAGTGTTCTACTGATGAATGAAGCAGCAATCACATTAGACGGCTGGTACGTGCTCCATGATTTCCGCTCGATGGACTGGGTATCATGGAAAATGCTGACCGACGAAGAGCGCGCATTTGCTATCGATGAATTCAATGCGTTCATGGACAAAGTCAACCAAGCCGATGAAAATAAAACCGGTGCGCATGCCCTTTATTCCATCATCGGCCAAAAAGCGGACGTTATGCTGATGCTTTTGCGCGAGACGATGGATGAATTGCGCGAACTGGAAACCGAATACAATAAATTAACATTGATCGCCTATACCGTTCCGACCTATTCCTATGTTTCGGTCGTGGAACTGTCGAACTACCTGGCGGGCGAAAGCAATGAAGATCCTTACCAAAACCCGCATGTCCGTTCCCGCTTGTACCCGGAACTTCAACGTTCCCAGTATATTTGCTTCTATCCGATGGACAAGCGCCGCGAAGGCAACGACAACTGGTACATGCTGCCGATGCAGGACCGCAAAGATTTGATGCTGTCGCACGGTAAAATTGGCCGCAGCTATGCTGGCAAGGTCAAGCAGATCATTTCCGGTTCCGTCGGTTTCGACGATTACGAATGGGGCGTCACGCTATTCGCAGAAGACGTGCTTCAATTTAAAAAATTGGTTTATGAAATGCGTTTTGACGAAGTATCCGCACGCTACGGCGAATTCGGTTCGTTTTATGTCGG
>JASKZU010000250.1 GCA_030147455.1 Planococcus sp. (in: firmicutes)
GTTAGGAACAACAAACCTGCTGAATGTCGACCCGCCTGAAGTCGGGAAGCCTTTACCAGCTGTGGACAACGGTGCGCAAGCCGACGATCCCGTACTGAAAAATATTGCGGCGACCAATCCATTTATCTACATGCTGGACGGCTTTGAGCAAGTGTGGTCGCTCAACCAGCCTGCTTGGCATGATGGAAGCGCCTTGACCAATCCGGGCGCTAACGGGAAGACAGCCAATTACGGGGACGGGCCAACGGTTTATTTTGACGGTTTTAAAAACGACAAGACAAAAGCACTCACAGATCTTCGCACATATGCAAAAGAAGAAATCAGAGACGCTGCTACATGGAAAGCGAATATCCAATATGTTGAAAAGGTCACGAACAACCGGACGGATGATGAAGCATTGGCAGCCTATTATGATGACCAGCGCGATAAAATTTACAGCATGATCGAAGCGTATGGCCCGCTTGCCAATACATATGCGGATATCGTTCAGCCGGAAACGAGCGTCGTCCGCACGCCGGAAGATATGAACAAACGCTTGGAAGAATCAACCGTTGAAGATGAAAGCCAAGGCATGGGGCAGTGGCAGGAATCTGAGCTTTCAGATGCGCTCGATTTGGTGCATTTGATCCGCTTCCGCAATCCTTCATCATCCAACCCGGCCAAGTATTTCTACTCGTCGCCGCGCCCGTACAGAATGAATTCGAACGGGGAAGTGAAAGAAGTTGTTGATGCAAACGGCTTGCCGGTTTGGGAAACAATCGGAAGCGGCCAAAAAGCGACAGAAGCCTTGCCATCCGGCGGCAAAAAGGAAACAGGCGAGCGTCATTACCAGCAATATGAATCAAACGTAGACGTGGTTCCGGCGCTTGATTATGTCAGAAGAATCGCAGAAGATGGCAGAGGCAAAGACGGGGCATTCCCAAGCGGACATACGAGTGCTTCATATTTATCGACGTTTGGATTCGCCTATGCGACACCTGAACGCTATAGTGAGTTTCTGACGCGCGCCGCGCAGATGGGTGAAAACAGAATCGTCGCTGGCATGCATTCCCCGCTCGATGTTATCGGAGCGAGAATCCAGTCGACCGCCATGACGGCATATGCTTATAACAAAGAGGAAAACCGGGGCGTCCTGGAAAAAGCGTATGACAATGCAGGAGACGTATTCGGCAAATTGGCCAAAGCAGAAGGCATGAGCCTGTATGAGTATGCCCATACCGTAACGGAAGACTTTGATTTTGAAAGTGCTTATGACGAAACGAAATGGGAAGACCATGAAGCGAACAAAGCGTTCTACCGTGAAAAAATGACGTACGGATTGCCTCAGACGGGCACAAAAGGATTGGATCCGGTCGTTCCAAAAGGCGCAGAAGTGCTGTTGGAAACGCGCCAGCCTTATTTGACGGATGAGCAGCGCCGTGAAGTGCTGTATACAACTGAAATCGATTCAGGTTATCCGGTAATCGATGAATCCAACGGATGGGGACGAATTGATTTGGTCACGGCTGCGGATGGCTACGGCGCGTTCCTGGAAAATGTTACCGTGGATATGGATGCGGCAAAAGGGCGTTTTAATGCCCACGATTGGTGGAGAAACGATATTTGGGGTGCAGGAATGCTGACGAAAAAAGGCACAGGCACGCTGACATTGACAGGCGACAATTTATATACAGGCGGCACGGTATTGGAAGCGGGTGTCCTTGAAGCGGCTTCACCGACTGCGTTCGGCAAGGGCGACGTCTATATTGAAGGCGGAAGCGTTTCGGTAACTGCTGACAAAACACTGGACGTTGGCGGCCATTTCACGATGACAGGCGGAAACTTGGCGCTGTCAGTGAACGAAACAGACAGCCAAATCGATGTAGACGGTACTTTGGCATTAAAAGGCGGAGAACTTGAATTGGACATTCCCGAATCCGGTTCGAAGAAAACGAGAAACATCCAGCTGATTACGGCAGGCAACGTAACCGGCCAGTTTGATAAAGTGACGGCTGACGGCTACCGTGTAATGGTCAAGTATAAAAAAGACAGCGTCTCTGTACAGCTCAAACCTAAAAAATGATAACGAGCAATCAAGTTCTGGAAGCTGCCGGCAGATGCCGGTGGCTTTTTCGTTTTAAGCCAAAACAGCTCTCTTTTCACAACGGCCCGAGTCGTGTAAACTGTATAAGGTTAAGAAAAGAATCTGCTTTTGATCCGTAAAGACAGCCATTATAGATGCAAGAGGAATTTCGGGATCAGACAAGGTGTTTGTCCCGCAGCGAAAGGATTGGAAACTGAACATGAAAGAGAACTTTTGGCGTGAATTGCCGCGTCCGTTTTTTGTATTGGCGCCGATGGAAGATGTAACAAATGTGGTGTTTCGCCATGTCGTGGCAAAAGCCGCAAGACCCGATGTGTTTTTTACCGAGTTTACGAATACTGAAAGCTATTGCCATCCGGAAGGCATTTTCAGTGTGCGCGGACGCCTGACGTTTACGGAAGACGAGCAGCCGATGGTCGCCCACATTTGGGGCAACAAGCCGGAGCATTTCCGTGAAATGAGCATCGGCATGGCTAAGCAGGGCTTTAAAGGCATCGACATCAACATGGGCTGCCCGGTGCCGAACGTCGCTTCAAAAGGCAAGGGCAGCGGCTTGATCCGCTATCCGGACAACGCCGCGGAAGTGATTCAGGCAGCAAAAGCAGGCGGCCTTCCGGTCAGTGTCAAGACGCGCCTCGGCTATACGGATGTGGACGAATGGAGAGTTTGGCTGCGCCACGTGCTCGAGCAGGACATCGCGAACTTGTCGATTCACTTGCGAACGAAAAAAGAAATGAGCGCGGTGCCGGCCCACTGGGAACTGATCCCGGAAATCAAGGCATTGCGCGACGAAGTCGCACCGGATACGCTGATCACGATCAACGGCGACATCCCGGATTACCAGACTGGCATGGAACTCGCCGAGAAATACGGCATCGACGGGGTGATGATCGGGCGCGGGATTTTCCATAACCCGTTTGCGTTTGAAAAAGAAGCCCGCGAACACAGCAGCGAGGAATTGTTCGGCTTGTTGAGATTGCATTTGGATCTGCACGACAAATACTCGACAGATATCGAGCCGATTTCATTCAAGCCGCTGCGCCGCTTTTTCAAAATCTACATCCGCGGCATCCGCGGTGCGGGTGAGCTGAGAAATGCGTTGATGCATACTGAATCGACCGATGAAGTGCGTGATTTGCTGAACGAATTTGAGCAGCAAAACATGGCGACAGTCCCGAATTAAATATGAAACCCCCTTTGGCAGTTCTGATCAAACTGTCAAAGGGGGTTTTTAGTTTGTTGCCGTTTGTTTTTGAGCCGATTTCCGTTTCCACCATTTTGCTGCCAAGCCGTGTTTCGGGCTTAGGAAAAAAGCAAGTGCGAACAAGGCGCCGGTCGATACGGCCATCGAACCGGCAATCGATACATCAAGCCAAACCGCCATTCCGTAGCCGATCACCGAAGCAAGCGCCCCGAGCAGTGCGCTGAGAACAATCATCCAGCCGAACCGGTCGGTCAACAGATAAGCAGTCGCCCCCGGCACAATGAGCATTGCCACCACCAATATCGCGCCGACGCTGTCGAACGAAGCGACGGTAGAAAAAGACACCATGCCCATAAGCAAATAATGAAGAAATAAAACAGGGATGCCGAGCGTCGCTGCCAGCTGCGGGTCAAATGTGCTGAGTTTGAATTCTTTATAAAATAACAGCAAGACGATTGTGTTGAACAGCAACACACCGCCGAGCATCCAGACGGCTTTTGGTCCAAGGTCGATTCCGCTGTATATCCAGGTATCCCAAGGCACGTAAGAAATTTCCCCCATCAGCGCATGTTCCACATCGAGGTGAACACCGTCGCCGATAAAACTCAGCAATACAACGCCGAGTGCGAAAAGCGAAGTGAACGTGACGCCAATTGCAGCGCCCGACTGGACACCGCTCGAACTGAGCCACTGGACGATTACAGCTGTCAGCAGGCCGACAACGCCGGCACCGATCAGCATCGGCAAGCCGTCCAATGACTGGGTGATGAAAAAGGCAAGAACAATGCCGAGGAGGACAGTGTGGCTGATGGCATCAGCGATCATCGCCATTTTCCGCAGCACCAGGAGCGCACCGGTCATGCCGCACGTAAGCCCGACAAGAATGCCCGTTAAAAGAATCCAAGCTGTATACGTCATGCCGGTTTCACCGCCTTAGTGACCCATCCGTGTTTCGAGCCGAAAACGAGCGAGAAAACGAAAAACGCCGATGCGGCCAACACAATGAGCGGGCCGGTCGGCAATCCTTCGCCGACTGTGCTGAGTGCGGTACCGATCAATCCTGAAGCAGCGCCAATCACACCGGACAGGACGCCCATCCACTCGAGCCGGTCGGTCCAATAGCGGGCGGCGAGCGGCGGCGTGATCAACAGCGCTGCCATTAAAATAACGCCGACCATCTGAATGCCGATAACGACCATCGCAATGACGAGCACCATGAGGACAGCATTCAAGCCTTTGACCGGAAGGCCCAGGCCTTTTGCGAATTGCGGATCGAATATGGCCAGTTTGAATTCTTTAAAAAACAAGGTCGTGACAAGAATGATCAACAAAGATCCAACCGCGATCATGAGAACGTCACTGCGTACAATTGCCGCAGCCTGCCCGAAGATAAAGGCATCGAGCCCTGCCTGGTTGCCGCCGCTATGGCGCGTGATATATGTGAGCAACACAATGCCGAGCGCAAACGACACACTCAATACAACGCCGATTGCGGCATCTGTTTTAACCCGCGAATGCTTGGCGATTGCCTGGATCAGGTACGTGGCGATCAATCCGCTTATCGCCGCGCCGAGTAAAAATAAGGGCGTGGATTTTATGCCGAAAATCAAGTAAGCGATGCAGATGCCAGGAAGCGAAGCATGCGCCATCGCATCACCGATCAGGCTTTGCTTTTTCAGCAGCACAAAACTGCCGATCATGCCGCTCGCAAAACCGAGCAGCATCGAACCGCTGAGCACCCAGCGTGCGTTCGGGCTTTCGAGGAGTGCCAATAGTTCGTGCACATTATTCGCCCCCTTTTTCGAAAACAGCTGTTTCCTGCCCGAGAAAAGACAGCAAGCCGCCGTACGCCTGCTGGAGGTTGTCCCGAGTAAACGATTGTTCGGTCGGTCCGAACGCGATCGCCGTTTTGTTGAGCAGCAGGCAGTGATCGAAATACGAGCGGACGGTCTGGAGGTCGTGATGGACGACGATGACGGTTTTGCCTTGTGCTTTCCATTCCTGCAGCAGCCCGATCATCGCTTTTTCAGTAGCTGCATCGACGCCGGCAAAAGGCTCATCCATCAAATAGATATCTGCGTTTTGCGCGAGTGCGCGAGCTAGAAAAACACGCTGCTGCTGGCCGCCTGACAGCTGGCTGATTTGCCGGTCGGCAAACGCCTCCATGCCGAGCTTCGCCAGGCAATCGCGTGCAAATTGCTTGTCCTGTTTTTTGATGCGCTTGAACATGCCGACATGGCCATAGCGCCCCATCAGCACCACATCGAGCGCATTGGTCGGGAAATCCCAGTCGACTTCGCTGCGCTGAGGCACATAGCCGATTCGGCTTTTTTCCTCTTTGAACGAGTTTCCGTAAATGGCTACTTCACCGGACAACCGGGGAAGCAGTTGCAGGATCGCCTTGATCAGCGTCGACTTTCCAGCACCGTTCGGCCCGATAATGGCGGCGAGCGACCCTTCCGGCACTGCAAAGCTTACATCTTGGAGCGCCGGTTGCTTATCATATGTCACATTCATATGTTGAACAGTCAATGCGTTCATTCCAATTCTCCTCCGTTAATTTAATGCATCGACAATCGTATCGATGTTATGCCGGAACATACCGGTATAGGTGCCTTCTTCGCTGTCTTTTGGCCCCATCGCATCCGAATGCAATTCACCGCCGATTTGCACGTCGTGCCCTTTACTAGCTGCGCCTTCAATAACGGCATTAATGGACTTGCCGGAGACGCTGCTTTCGATAAAGACTGCTTTTACGTCATGGTCGGCAATCGTATTGATCGTCCGCTCTACGTCGTTCAATCCGTATTCTGCCTCTGTACTCAATCCCTGAAGGCCTACAACATCCATTCCGTAGGCTTTCCCGAAATACTGGAACGCATCGTGCGCCGTCACGAGCACGCGGCTTTTCTCCGGAATGGTGGCAATTCTCTCTAAAGCGTAAGCGTGGAGTTCATCGAGTTCTTTCGTGTACGCTGCGGCGTTTGATTCAAATTCGTCGGCATGAGCCGGATCGATTTCCGACAAGCCTTCCGTGACGCTGCCAACTGCAAATTTCCACAATTCGATATCAAACCAAACATGCGGGTCGTAGATGTCCGGGCTTGCCGGATCGGCAGTTAGCCGTTCTTCCGGAATGGCTTCCGCTACTGCAAAAGCGGGTTTGCGTTCACTCATTTTCTGGAAGATTTCGGTCATCTGGCCTTCGAGGTAAAGGCCATTAAAGAAAATGATATCGGCCTGCTCCATGGCTTGGATATCGCTCGAAACCGGCTTATAAAGATGGGGATCAGTACCTGGCCCCATTAAATTTTTCACGTCTACATGGTCGCCGCCGACTCTTTCGGCAATGTCGGCAATTTGCGCGATCGTTGCGACAACTTCCAGCTTTCCATCCGGTCGTCTTTCGGATTGCGCATCGCTGCAGCCAGCTAAAAGCAATAGCAATAAGATAAAACCTATTAGTTTTTTCATGTAAGCAACTCCTTTTCAAATCGATTTGTTTCCTTTGGGAAACTTTTAGGGTAAAAAAATTCCAGCTATCGTTTGTAAGTTTCTAAAGTTAAAAAAAGTTTCCTAAGAGAAAAATATAAACTTGTCTCTTTCAGAAGTCAACTGTGACGGCTGAACTCCCAGTACGCTTCAAT
>JASKZU010000017.1 GCA_030147455.1 Planococcus sp. (in: firmicutes)
TAGCTCAGCTGGCTAGAGCGTACGGTTCATACCCGTAAGGTCGGGGGTTCGATCCCCTCTGCCGCCATTTCATCAACAGCGCCCTCCATTTTATGGAGGGCGCTTTTTTTATGTCAAAAAAGAATTGATTTGTTCAAAATGCTGGGCATCATGGGCGACGATTTCTGTGAAATACTCTTTTACCGTGGTCGGCTTGCCGGCAATATAGAACGATTCTTCCCATCTTTCATCCGGCAGGCGCTGAAGTTCGTATTTCAAGGCGCTGCGTTCGCTCAATGCCTTTGCGACAATTGTTTCAAAATCGTTGTCTTGTGCTTTTGCAATGGCTTGTCGGTTGAATTCATCAGCGTCCGGCAAAGGTTCGAGATCGGCACCTTTTGTCATGTGCGGCAAGCGGTCTTCGCGTATCAGGCAGTCCCATTCTGCTAAATGCATAACCATCTGCGCGATCGACCATTTGCCATCGGCTATCGGCTTGTGCGCTGCATCTGATTGGGACAAGGTTTTCTGAAGCGACTTCATATAGGTTTCGTACTCTTCGAATGCTTCAAAGATTTTCGACCGTTCCATCTTCTTCACGCCCTCTCATTGCTTTGGACAAATTTTTTCTCTGTTTACTTTGACACACGCCACGCCTTTTCCTACCTTTTTCTTTCCAATCGATAAAAAAACGCCCCTCCGCACAGGGAGAAGCGTTGAATGTTTATGTTTCAGCTGCGTTGAAGCATTTTTTCTATGCTATTAAAACAGCTAGCAAGTTAGCCTCTTCTTGCACCACGACCGCCACGCTTGGATTCTGTGGCACGCTTTAATGTCGACAGGTTGTCTTCACTGTCTTTCAGGAATTTTGCCATCTTCGTTTCGAAGGTTTCCTTAGGGGCACGGTCAAAAGAACGATTGTTCGGACGCGGACGGCTTGGACGGCTAGGCGCAGTAGTTCCACCCTCCGGCTGCGGCTTCGCTTTGCGGATAGACAAACCGATTTTCCCGTCTGCTTCTACATTCATCACTTTCACTTCTACCATTTCGCCGACTTTCAAGTGATCATTAATATCTTTCACATAGTTGTCAGCGACTTCACTAATATGCACGAGGCCTGTTGCACCGGTTGGAAGCTGTACGAACGCTCCAAAGTTTGTAATACCTGTGACTTTTCCTTCTAACTTGCTGCCTACTTCAATCGACATAAAAAAAATGCTCCTCCTTAAAATTTAAGATGACTCCAAATGCGGGCCAAATTGACAGTTTGCGGGACTGCTCCCACCTTTAATTATAGCGATGAAAAAAAGAGTGTCAACCGACTACTCTTTTTCCTCTCCATCTTCTATTGGTTTATCCACGTCATTCGGCAGCGTAAAAATGATCTCGCCCTCATCCGAAAGGAAATAATCCTTGCGTGCAAGCTTTGACAAATAGTCGTCATCGTTCAATAAGCGGATTTGTTCTTCGAGCTTAGCCTGTTGCTTTTCCACTTCTGCAAGCTCGGCCAATTTTTCTTCTTGCTGCTGTTGTTTGTCGGCAATAGTTTGGGATTGCGCATAAATGGTCGAGCCGAGCCAGATGCTTGTCAGGAGGACAACCAGGCCGAATACGACGAGCCTCCGGAAAAGCCTTGTATTATGCGCTTTCTTGCGTGCACCCTCGACTTCCACTGCACGTTTGTAATCGTTTTGGAGTGGCGTGACCCCTTGCTGCTCCCGCTTTTGTTCTCTCTTCATTTGTTTGCACTCCTTCCCATACTGATTTTGTCATTATTATACATGAAAAACATTCAGGAGAAAAAGATTTTCTGTAAGCCCTTTCTCCCCTTTTCATGCCTTCAGCGTTGATTTAACGTAACTTTTGGATAATCAATAAAAATACTATTGACTTAATTTTTATGCAACTCTATAATACAGGACACATCGTTTGTTATAAAAATTAAGTATTATGTATAGATATTCATAAAAGGAGTGGAAATATGACAGGCACTTTGATTTTGGCGAACGGCGAATCTTTTATCGGCGACTGGCACGGCACCCAAGCGATTGTACAAGGAGAAGTGGTGTTTTTTACCGGCATGACCGGCTATGAAGAAGTGATGACAGATCCTTCGTATAAAGGCCAGATCATCGTTTTCTCTTATCCGTTGATCGGCCAATACGGCATTGAGTTGCTTTATGCACAATCTGAAAAAATCCAGGCATCCGGTATTGTTATCGCCGACTTGTACGACGGGCCGCTGCCAAAGCACGCTATCTCCCTAAAACAATTTGCTGCTGCGCAAGGTGTTCCGGTGCTGAGCGGTATCGATACGCGGTCAGTGATTCAAACCGTGCGGGAGATCGGCACGATGCCGGCACAGATGTTGCATGAGGAAATGCCTGAGCAGCCTTGGCAGCCGCCGACAACCGATTTTTTCCCATCAGGCGAAAACAGCGAAGCAAAGCAAATGGGCGACAGTTCGCTGCATATCGGCTTGATCGATTTCCACTATAAATCTTCTATCCTGAAAGAGCTGCTTGCCCTTGGCTGCCGCGTCAGCATCGTTCCTTACAACGCACCTGAAAGTTTGCCGGATTCTCTCGGCGTCGATGGATTGCTGTTTTCCAACGGGCCTGGAGACCCCCGGGCTTTAAAAGACCGGCTGCCGGTTTACCGCTCCTGGGCTGAACGTTATCCCTCGTTTGGCATTTGCCTGGGCCATCAGGTGCTTGCATCGGCATTCGGGGCAACGACGGCTAAACTCGCCTATGGGCACCGGGGCGCTAACCACCCCGTGAAAAACCGCCAAACAGGGCGTGTCAGCATGAGCTCGCAAAACCACAGCTATGTTGTCGAAGCAGCCAGTTTGCTGGATACCCCGTTTGACGTATTATACGAAAACGTCAATGACGGCAGCATCGAAGGCCTGGTTCACCGGGAGCTGCCGATCACCACTGTCCAGTTTCACCCAGAAGCCGCACCAGGTCCGGCTGATCATCTCGTATTGTTTCAACAATTCCTGGAAACCGCCAATGATATGAAGAAGGTGAACATCCATGCCTAAACACTCATCCATTAAAAAAGTACTCGTGATCGGCTCTGGCGCCATTGTCATCGGGCAGGCCGCGGAGTTTGATTATTCCGGAACACAGGCGTGCCTCGCCTTAAAAGAAGAAGGCATTGAAGTCGTACTGATCAATAACAACCCGGCAACGATCATGACCGACAAAAGCGTATCGGATAAAGTTTATTTCGAACCGATGACGCTTGATGCAGTTATCGACATCATCCAGAAAGAACGCCCGGATGGATTGCTGGCAACCGTCGGCGGCCAAACCGGCTTGAATTTAGCCATGGCGCTCGCAGATGCCGGGACGCTTGATGAATATGGCGTTCAATTACTCGGCACGGACATGGCGGCCATCAAAAAAGCGGAAGACCGCGACCAGTTCCGCTCGCTTATGAATAAACTCGGCGAACCAGTGCCGGACAGCGATATTGTTTATTCGCTTGAAGGCGCCCTTGCATTTGCCGAGTCTGCAGGCTATCCGATCATCGTTCGCCCCGCTTATACGCTTGGCGGCTTTGGCGGCGGCATTGCTCAAGACGAAGCGGCTTATACAAAACTCGTGGCACAAGGATTGTCGGCAAGCCCTATCACGCAATGCCTCGTCGAGACGAGCATTGCCGGCTACAAGGAAATTGAATACGAAGTCATGCGCGATGCAGCGGGCACATGCATCACCATCTGCAATATGGAGAATTTAGATCCGGTCGGCGTCCACACCGGTGATTCGATCGTCGTCGCTCCGAGCCAAACATTGAACGATGCTGATTTTCATATGCTGCGCACTTCTTGCATCACCATTATCGAAGCGCTCGGCATCGTCGGTGCTTGCAATGTGCAATTTGCCCTTCACCCAGAGACATCTGATTACTTCCTGATCGAAGTCAATCCGCGTGTCAGCCGCTCTTCGGCTCTTGCCTCGAAGGCAACCGGCTATCCGATTGCCAAAATCGCAGCCAAATTGGCGATTGGCTACACGCTCGATGAATTGAAAAACCCGGTTACAGGAACGACTTATGCCAGCTTTGAACCGGCACTTGACTATGTAGCGCTGAAAATTCCGCGCTGGCCGTTTGACCAGTTTCCTCAAGCTAACCGGACGCTCGGCACACAAATGAAAGCGACCGGTGAAGTCATGGCGATCGAGCGACGCATGGAAGCCGCGATGCAAAAAGCGATTCGTTCGTTGGAATTGCCGACAGATGGATTCCGGCTTCCCGCACTGTCTGCTTTAACTACAGCAGAACTGCAGGAACTGGCTGCATCACCTGATGACCGCCGTTTGTTCGTTTTGTTCGAGTTGCTTGTCCGCGGAACGAGCACAGAGGAATTGCATGCCTTTACCGGCATTACGCCTTATTTCCTCTATGTGTTGTCGAACATCGTGGGAGAATGGCAAAGCCTTGGCCAAATCAGCTGGAACGACATGACCCCTGGGCGTTTGCTGCAGGCGAAAAAGCTCGGCTTTAGCGACCAGCAGCTGGCGGCCGTGTGGAACATTACACCAGCTGAAGTTTGGGGGCAGCGCAGAAGCTACGGCATCACGCCGGCTTACCGCATGATCGACACGTGCGCAGCGGAATTCCGTTCGCATACCAATTACTTTTACTCGACCTGGCATACCGCTTCTGATGTGGATCGCTCTAAAAACAACAAGAAAGTAGCGGTCGTCGGCTCAGGACCGATTCGCATCGGACAAGGAATCGAATTTGATTATTGCTGCGTACATAGCGTGATGGCTGCCCAAAAGCTCGGCTATGAAGCGGTCATGATCAACAACAACCCGGAAACTGTCAGCACCGATTATGAGGTGGCGGATGCGCTTTATTTCGAACCGATCACAGCAGAAGATGTATTGAATGTGCTTGAATTCGAAGGCATCCACCAGGTTATCCTGCAGTTCGGAGGCCAGACGTCGTTAAATATGGCCAAAGCACTGGAAGAAGCCGGCATTACGGTACTCGGCTCCTCAGTGGATTTGCTCGACCAGATGGAAGACCGCGAACGCTTTTATGCATTTCTTCAATCGATCGGGCTGCCGACCATTCCCGGCACGACTGCCTATACAGCCGAGGAAGTGCTGCCGGCTGCCCGAACACTCGGTTTTCCGGTGCTGTTGCGCCCGTCCTATGTTATCGGCGGACGTGGCATGGTCACGCTTCACAACGAAACAGAACTCAGCGCATGGCTTCAGCAGTCAGGCGCAGCATTCCCGATTTTGGT
>JASKZU010000041.1 GCA_030147455.1 Planococcus sp. (in: firmicutes)
GGAACACATTATGAAGAACAAAAAACTGCAATCGATGATTGCCATTGGTATGCTAAGCAGCATTTCATTCGTGTTAATGCTATTCAATTTTCCACTTCCGGCGCTGCCGGCATTTCTTAAAGTGGATTTCAGTGACGTGCCTGCACTGATCGCAGCCATCACAATGGGGCCGGTCGCTGGCATATTGGTCGCTTTTTTCAAAAACGTACTGGATTGGATTTTCTCCGGAAGCCCAACAGGCGTACCGGTCGGCCATATGGCGAATTTTGCTACAAGCTTGCTGTTCATCATGCCGGTATACGCTATTTACCGTAAGGTCTCTACGAAAAAAGGCATCGCTTTTGGTTTGGTAATGGGAACCATATCGATGGCTGTCGGCATGAGCCTGCTTAATTATTTTGTGTTCTTGCCAATGTATACGTACTTCCTTAACATGCCTGAACAAACAGGAAATGCATTGTATACGACAATCGTTCTTGGTATTCTGCCATTCAACCTGATCAAAGGACTGGCGCTTACAACGGTCATTTTGTTGATTTTCGGCAGCATGCACACATGGATCGAAAAACAGCGTACCTATTATTTGTCATAAAAAAGAAGCGGCTGGAAGAAATATCTTCCAGCCGCTTTTTTACGTCTTATTCTTCGTATTTCAACGGGTTACCTTCGAATGATGCATCCGCAACTTTGATTGAATCAGTCGGACAGCCTTCGAACGCATCTTCCATGTCCTCCGTCAGCTCATCTGGCACTTGTTCAGTCCCCATGTTATCATCAAGGATAACAAAAGCGATGCCCTCGTCATCATAATCATAAATGTCTGGTGCTGCTGCTCCGCAAGCTCCGCATGCGATGCACGTATCCTTATCAACGATGGTATATTTAGCCATTCCAGTTCCTCTCCTTTATCTCCGAACAAGTTCAGTTATACTATCGTATTTATTCTATAGGTGTTCTTTCAGTTTTTCAACCCAAAACCGCCGGGAGGTTGTTTATGTGCAATTCGAAGAAGCAATTTTGACCATAATGAAAGCAGTCGACGGGCAGCGGACCATTTCTTCTCCTTACCATTTGATCAAGGGTAAAAAGTCCGGCCAGACAATACAGGATATCGGCTATTTCGGGCTGCATCCTTTTTTTGGCGTGCTTCCAAAGCTCGAAAAAGCCGATTACCTGGCAGCCGTTGAACGGCTTCAAGGCGCTGGATTGCTCGGCGCAGCTGAAGAAACGGTTCAACTTCAAGCACATGCATATGAGCGTGAAGTGCCCGAGACTGCTTTGAACGGATGGAAATATCGCGGCAATGAGCGGCTTTTTTTTGCGCGCCTGTCGCTTATTGTTCAGACAATGTCTTGTTTTATCCAAGGGCATAAGCGGTTTGATCCAGTTGTCACGGACGAAACTGTTCAAGCTTGGGTCAAACGATATTTAAACCGGATTGATTTCCGCAGTGCAGACGTGCAATCCCGCTTCAGACAGCAAATCGAGCATTCTCTACACGAGGCAGCAGTGGCGGATTGGCAAAAGGAAGTTGTGCTGGAACGCCTTTCCGGTTATCAGGTAGGTGGTTTGACATGGCATCAAATTGCAGCGCGCCGGAACTTGCTGCCGATCGATGCGCAGCTCGCTGCAGTCGAAGCATTGCATAGCTGGCTTGCTGTAATCGAAGAACAAAAGCCTTCGCTGCTTGTGTTATTGCTGGAAGGTATCGTGCAGCATTCTTCGTTGACCGAATCAGCGATGCGCACAAAAAATTTGTTCGACAGAGGGTTTTCTCTTGAGCAAATAGCTGGATTGCGTCAATTAAAAACGAGCACGATCGAAGATCATTTTGTGGAACTGGCCATGAACGACCCCGCTTTTCAACGGACGCCGTTTATGGACGATGAACTTTATGAATCAATTCATCAGCTAAGCCGTGAATTAAAGACGATGCGGCTGCGTGATATCAAGCAGCATTTGCCTTCAGCCAGCTATTTTCAAATTCGGCTGGCACTGGCGATCAAGGGGGAAGGGCAATGAATTTAGAAAAACTGCTGCACGATTCCTATGGCTTTTCGGAATTTCGGCCAGGGCAAAAACAGGTGATTGAACAAGTTCTTGCCGGGCGCGACGTGTTGGCGCTGCTGCCGACCGGTATGGGCAAATCAATGTGCTATCAATTGCCGGGGAAAGTTTTGCCGCATGCGATTGTGATTGTGTCTCCTTTGCTGTCTTTGATGCAGGATCAAGTGTCCCAATTAAAGAAAATGGGCGAGAAATCCGTAGTGGCGATCAATTCGTTTATGAGCGCAGCCGAGCGTGAACGGGTATGGAACACGCTTGGCCGCTACCGGTTCATTTTTATTGCGCCGGAAATGCTTGTGCAGCCATATGTGCTCGACAAATTAAAAAAAGTCGGAATTTCATTGCTCGTAGCGGATGAAGCTCATTGCATTTCACAATGGGGCTTTGATTTTCGCCCTGACTATTTGCGCATCGCAGAAGTCTTGCCTGTACTTGGCAATCCCCAAACTTTGGCGCTGACAGCTACAGCTACAGACAAGGTCACGAATGAAATCCAGCAATATTTGAATCTGGAAAATCCATTTGTTTATGTACACCCGATGGATCGCCCGAATATCAGCTATGAAATCTGTAAATTTGATGAGGAGCGGGAAAAAACCGAAGCCTTAATGGAAATCGTCCAACAGTACGGAGGTCCTGGAATCATTTATGCCGGAACGCGCAAAAAATCGCAGGAGCTGGCAAACCGGCTGTTGTCGAGCGGTATTCAAGCGGCCTTTTACCATGGCGGCATGGAACAGCAAGACCGCATCTTTGTCCAACAGCAATTTCAGAACAAAGAGCTGACATGGGTTTGCGCCACGAATGCTTTCGGGATGGGCGTGCATATTCCGGATATTCGCCACGTAATTCACTATCAGCTTCCATCTTCTATTGAAGGCTATGTTCAGGAAGTTGGGAGAGCAGGGCGGGACGGGAAGCCTTCGTTAGCCACTTTGCTTTATGCGGCGGGAGATGAACGGCTTATGGAAAGCCTTATGATGGATGATTTGCCGGAACGCCATGAAATCGAGTCAATCTATGCCTATGGCAAACAAGCGCAGCAGCTGATCGAGCAAGGCTTAGTGCGTGAGACAGCTTACCGAATCGTGGTTTATTGGCGTGAAAGGCTACCGCTTGAGGGCACTTTGAACCAGATAGAAGCCTTGAAAAAAGAAAAATTGCGGCAAGCAGGCACCGTGCGGCAACTCGTCCGGCCAAATCATTGCATCCGCCAATTTATCAGTGCCAGCTTTGACCAGGATATCCCCGTAATTCCGCCCGATTGCTGCAGTTTCCACGGTATCGACCATGGATTGTTCAGAAGCTGTGAAACGGCAGGAAAAAGTGTTTTTCAATCTACTTGGCAAGACCGATTAAAGGCCCTTTTGCCTAGTTGAATTTCTGTATTTCTGTTATTTACAATAGAAGATTTTTTGGTCATAATAGATATATTAGTACAGATAGGGGTCGTCATGAAATGGGAAATGATAAAAAAAATGGATCAACAAAGAAGTCAAACCAAGAATCATCGAAGTCGCAGCTAGCAGAGTTTTCAAGGCGTTCACGCCAAGTACCACAGGAAAAAAGCAGGGGTTTGTTGTTGCCGTCTTTATTTTTTGTATTTGTTTTGATTCCGTCAACATTGTTGGTTTATCTTTTGGTTTATCATGAGACGGATGACACACTAACTGCCAAAACGAACCATCAGGAAGTCCTTTTTGAATTAAACTCTCAGCCATCCCGTAGTGGTACCGTCCATGCTGCAGCTTCAGATGACGCAGAAGATCAAGCCGACATTCGGGCCAAGCAAGCTGAAGAACAAAAACAATTAAAAGCCAAAGCCCGTGAACGGGAATTAAAAGCGGCGGAAGAAGAAAAACAATTAGCAGCCGCTAAAAAAGCCGAAGAAGAAAAAGCGCAGGCAGCAGCATTAGCCCAAGCAGAAGCTGAGGAAAAAGCCCGGGTACAAGCAGAAGCAGAGAAACAAGCGCAGGCTGTCGCGTTAGCAGAGCAAAAAGCGCGTGAAGAAGAAGAAGAAGCCAAGACAAAATTGGCTCAGCAGCAAGCCGAAGAGCAAAAACAACAACAACAAGCACAAGAACAGCAAGAACAAGCACAGCAGGAAACAGAAGCTGCACAAGATGCACCCGCAGCCGGCGGCAAAACCATCGTCGTTCAATCCAGCGAGACTTTATACCGCATCGCGGTCAACAATTACGGGGCAAGCGGGGCTGCAGCGGCAGTTGAAAAAATCAAACAAGCCAACGGACTCGGCACCAATAACATCAGCCCGGGCCAAACATTAATTTTGCCTTAACGGCGATTAAAGGGCCCAGAACAGGGAACAAGATAAAAAAAGACTACTAGATAGAGGTGACGAGATGTTCGTAAAAAGTGCAATGGTCAAAAAAGAAAAATGCATCACTGTCCGTCCGGATGATTCGATGGAAAAAGGGCTCGAATTGCTCGAACAGCACTCGGTGGATGCATTGCCGGTAGTCGAAGGCAACGAATTTAAAGGAATCTTCACTTGGTATCATGCCTACCGTGCGTTTTTCTATTCGAATGCCGAAAAAAATGAATTTACCCGCTCTACAAAAGTTCAAGATATTTTGGTCAATGAAGATGTGTTCCTGAACATCAACGATGTGTATGAAAAAGCACTGGTCGAATTGCGCGACTTTCCAATCATTGCCGTTGTGGACGAAGGGAAATTTCTTGGGATTGTCACAAGGTTCGATGTCGTCAATCAGCTGCGCAGCGCATTTGGCATGAAACAGCCGGGCTACCGCATTACGTTTACATCGGTTGAATCAGAGGGACGCATCGGGCGGCTTGGTGAAATCATCGAGAAACATAAAGAGTCGGTCGTCTCGCTCGTCACTTTCGACGAAACTGATAAAGTGGTCCGCCGCATCGTCCTTAAAGTCAAGAAAAAAGATAACATTAATAAGTTTGCCAAAGAGCTGGAAAAATCCGGCTTCCGTATTCTGGACATTACAGAAGATTAAATAGCGTTCCTACACTAAGACATAAGCCGTGCTTATGTTTTTTTGTTGATTTGGAAAGGATGTACAATATGAAATGGATTTGCCGACTGGCTATAGCAGCTGCCGCGATGACCGGTTTTATGTACCGCAACGCACATCGCGCACGAAAAAAGCATGCCATCGTTGAATTGTCCGGCCAGGCAGATTTTACGCCTTTTGTGTTATTGTTTATTTCTGACATCCACCGGCGTAAACTGAATACAGCGGATTTTCAAGACAACGTCGACCTTGTCGTCATCGGCGGCGACTTTGTTGAAAGAGGCGTGCCGCTGAGCCGAATTCGCGGCAATCTGCATGTCCTGGGGCAACTTGCGCCGGTTTATTATGTATTCGGCAATAATGACCGGGAGATCGGCGAAAAAAAACTGCTCGAACTGTTCGATGAGTTTCATGTAAAAGTGCTCGATGACGAAGCAATCAGCTTGTTTGGCAATCCTCAGCTTAAGCTGGTGGGTATGGACTATTTTGCGTTCCGGAAAAACAGCTTAGCTGCTGCTTTTAAAATGGTCGAGCCGGAAGACTCGGTAATTTTCGTCTGCCATACACCGTTCATATTCGAAAAAGTAAAAGCCCGTTATCCAGTAAGTCTGTTACTGGCAGGGCATACGCACGGGGGGCAGATTCGCTTTGGCCCTTTCGGCGTTTTCGAGCCTGGATCGCTGACGCAGGAAAGGGGCGTTACGCAGCTTATAAGCAACGGATTCGGCACAACTTCATTGCCGCTTCGGCTTGGAGCTGAAGCCCAGTTCCATGTGCTTGAAATCTGTCCGGCGAAAATGGTGCAGCATCATTTGGCACAATCACCGCCAATGGGATAAAATAGAAATGGATATTCACACAGGAGTTGTTTTAAATGGAACATGCAGACGTCATTATTATAGGCGGTGGGCCTTGCGGATTGTCGGCCGCTATTGAAATTCAAAAAATCGGGCTCCGTCCGGTGATCATTGAAAAAGGAAACATCGTCAATGCGATCTATCATTATCCGACTCATCAAACGTTTTTCAGCAGCAGTGAAAAATTGGCGATCGGAGATGTGCCTTTTATTACGGAGGACAGAAAACCCAAACGCAATCAAGCGCTCGTGTATTACCGGGAAGTGGTCAAGCACCATTCATTGGATGTGCGTCCATTTGAAACTGTAGAACAGGTGAGTAAAGCTATTGACGGGGGATTTAATGTCAAGACCTCGAATGCGCATTACAAAACGCGTTACGTGGTTGCTGCCACCGGATACTACGACCAGCCGAATTCGCTGGACATACCAGGAGGCAGCTTGCCGAATGTAATGCATTATTTCAAAGAGGGGCATCCGTATTTTGACCGTGATGTACTGGTGATCGGCGGGAAAAATTCGGCGGTTGATGCAGCGCTGGAACTCCATAAAGCGGGGAGCCGAGTGACGGTTTCCTACCACGGCGCCAGTTATTCCAGAAGTGTTAAGCCCTGGATTTTGCCTGAGTTTGACGGGCTCGTGCGCAACGGGGAAATCACCATGCTGTTTGATTCGATCGTCGATGAGATCCGCAGCGGCGAAGTAGAGCTGACGGTCAACGACACAAAAGAAACCATACGCAATGATTTTGTGTTCGCCATGATCGGCTATCATCCCAACCATCCATTTCTTCAGCAAATGGGCATCGAAATCGATGCGGCAACCGGCCGACCGGTTTTCGATGAAGAAACGATGGAAAGCAACGTAGAGGATTTGTTTATTGCGGGCGTTATTGCAGCCGGCAACAACGCCAATGAAATTTTTATTGAGAATGGCCGCTTTCATGGCCGGCAAATTGCTGCTGCAATCAGACAAAAAATTTCGCCTGCCTAAATCGGCAGTGAACACATAAAACGAGGTGCTGTATGAAAAAGAAAGTATCGTTGATCACAACCGGCGGAACGATTGCGAGTAAAGCCGTATCGGACGGATTATTGAAATCCGGCGCCATTTCCGGAAAAGAACTGGCGGAACTGTGCCAGTTGCCGGAAGAAATCGAAGTAAAAGTAATTGATGTTTATCAGCTGCCAAGCATGCATATTGGCTTTTCGGAGATGAACGGTATTAAACAAGCAATATTAACCGAACTGGAAAAACCGGACGTTGACGGAGTGGTCGTGACACATGGAACGGATACGCTGGAAGAAACGGCCTATTTTTTGGATTTGACCATCGGAGATCCCCGTACAGTCGTCGTAACGGGGAGCCAACGGTCGCCTGAGGATGTAGGGACGGATGTATATTCCAATTTAAGAAATTCCATTTATGTCGCCGTTGATCCAGTCATACAGGGCGTTGGAACGGTCGTTGTGTTCAATGAACGAATTTACAGCGCAAAATACGTCAAGAAAGTACACGCCAGCAATTTGCAGGGATTTGATTCTTTTGGACACGGCTATTTAGGGATCATCGACAATAACAAAGTGCGGATTTACCAGAAGCCGGCATTTCGTGAAATGCACCAGGTTCCCGGACAAATGCCGCGCGTCGACATCGTGAAATGCTATTCAGGCCAAGACGGTGCATTGATTGAAGCTCTTATACATACAGGCGTCAAAGGCATCGTGCTGGAGGCAGCCGGCCGAGGCCAGGTTTCCCCCCATATGGTAGAGGCCGTCGTTCATGCGGTCACTTCAGGTATTCCTGTCGTATTGACAACAAGTGCAGAAGAAGGCAATGCCTATCCGGCATATAGCTATCCGGGAAGCGCGCATGACTTGCTGGAGCGCGGCGTTATACTCGGCAGCGACTACGACAGCAAGAAAGCCCGGATTAAACTGGCGCTTTTGCTGTCTGGAGATGACCAGGTCGACCGGCACGCTTTCGAGAGCTGATTTTCTAAAAAGGTGAATGGAGGAGGGCGCCCATGTTTGAGCTGTTAACGGTAGCGATTGCGCCCGGGCTCGCATTGTTCAGTTATTTTTACTTGCGCGATCAATTTGCCGGGGAGCCTTCCCGGCTAATCTTTCATTGCTTTCTCTATGGCGCCCTTCTGACATTTCCAATCTTGTTTACACAATTCGTTTTTGAAGCTGAAAATGTTTTTCAAAGCACATTCGTCAAATCGGTACTCTTCTCGAGCTTGCTGGAAGAATTTTTCAAATGGCTTGTTTTGCTGATTGCTGTCCTTCGGCATATTGATTTTGAAGATCCTTATGACGGCATTCTTTACGGCGCCAGCATATCGCTCGGCTTTGCAACTGTGGAAAATGTGCTGTATTTGCTGGAGTTTGGGC
>JASKZU010000057.1 GCA_030147455.1 Planococcus sp. (in: firmicutes)
TGGCGCCTCAGCACCGATCAGCAGCTCCCGCTTGAAGAATTGACTGCTTATATAGCGCACCGCATGACCTATGCCATTGAAACGCAGCTGCAAGACGGCGCACGTTTTTTGCCGGATTCTCTTTTCCAGCAAGATGCCCCGCAGCCAACGCTTGCAGAAAGCGCAAAGCAGTTAGAAGCTTTTGCAAATTCAGCCGGACAGCCCGACCAACAGGAACTCTTGGCTTTTCTCGCTGCAGAACTCGCTGCCCCAAGCCCGCGTGTGGCGCTATCGGCGAGCGTGCTGACCACCTTAGGAACTGCACAGAGTGATTCCAAGCTGCAAGCTGTGCTCGAACAAGTATGGCGCCAGTTGCGTTAACCTAAAAATCCCCGTCTGCAGTCTGGCTGCAAACGGGGATTTTTTGTTATGGAAGGCATCGGCCTTTGGTAGCTTGTTCAAATGCATACGCATATTCGATTAATTTAGGTTCGCTGAACGCAAGACCAGCAAATGTCACGCCGAACGGCTCTCCTTTTTCTGTTTTGCCGTAAGGAACTGTAATAGACGGAAATCCGGCAGCCGCCCCGATATTGCAACCAAAATCCTGAGGAAGCACAAGAGCGTCGACAGCGGCTTCTTGGAGCGTGGCGTTCATGCCCTGTTCTGCAGCCAAAAACCGGTTTCGCTCAAGAGCTTCCATATACTCGCGTTCTGTCAGTTGCCCGCTCAGCGCTTCTGCGCTTTCCAGCAGGTTTTGGCCGAACTTCAGCATTAATTCCGGATGCTTGTTGTTAAATGCAATCACATCACTCATCGAGCGAATAGGCTGATCGGTATTAGAACGGGCCAAGTACGCATTTAAATCCGCTTTAAACTCATGAAGCAAGACGGCAAACCCCAAATCTTCCTGATCGGCGCCGATATCGATTTCCTTGATTTCAGCGCCCGATTCTCGCAGCTTCTTCAATGCGGCTTCGAATGCCGCTGCTTGTTCATCTCCAATTTCTTTGTAAAGCGTTGGATCGATTCCAAAGCGAGCTCCCGATAGGCCATCTTTTTTGAAATGGCTTGACCAGTCGTAACCTGAAAATTTTTCTGCCATGGCTGTGATAACATCTTCTTCGTCGCTGCCGATGATTGCTTTAAAAACCGCGACTGCATCCTGCACTGTACGCGCAAGAGGTCCAGCTGTGTCTTGCGTATGCGACAGGGGAATGATGCCGGTCCGGCTGACAAGCCCAAGCGTCGGTTTGATACCTACTAAACTGTTTTGGGCTGCAGGATTAATGATGGAACCGGATGTTTCGGTGCCGACAGCTGCCGCCGCCATATTTGCCGCCACAGCTGCTGCAGAACCGGAACTTGAGCCGCCGACATCGAATTTACCATACGGGTTTTTCACTTGCCCGCCGCGCGAACTATAGCCGTTCGTCATGCGGTCGCTCATAAAGTTGGCCCACTCGGTCATGTTCGTTTTGCCGAGTATGATGGCACCTGCTGCACGCAATTTTTTCACCACTTCAGCATCTTTTGATGCATAGTGGTGTTGCATCGCCAGCGATCCCGCGCTCGTATGCATTTTATCGCCGGTATCCATATTATCTTTGACCAGCAGCGGAATGCCGTGCAGCGGCGTTCTCGGGCCTTTATGTTTGCGCTCAAAATCAAGCGCTTGAGCCGCTTGAAGCGCATCTGGATTGATCTCCAATATAGCGCGCAAATCCTTATTCAATAAAGAAATATTTTCTGTATACATCAACACTAATTCTTCAGCACTGATCTGTCCGGCTTCCATTTGCTCCTGCAATTCGGAAATACTTGTTTCATTCAACTTGTTTTTTCGGTAATGTTCGAGTTTTTGGTGATGCATATTTCAACCTCCTACTTTTCAGTTTTCAGCTGGGGCGGCTTTACGCGGCCATTTGTTGCCTGTTCGAATGCATAAGCATATTCGACTAACTGGGGATCTGAAAACAATTGGCCGATAAATGTGATTCCAAACGGGCCATTTTCTTCTTCAAAGCTGTAAGGAACCGTAATCATCGGATTGCCGGCAGCTGCCGCAACGTCTCCGCCAAAGTCTTTTGGCAATATAAAAGCGTGGGCTTTATGCTCTGACAACGTTTGCGAAATTCCTTGCTCTGCAGCAAGCAGCCGTTTGCGCTTCAGCATTTCTACATATTCCGGCTCTTTTAGCCTGCCGGTTGTAGCGGCCGACTTTTCCAATTTGCTTTGGCCGAACTTAAGCATTTTTTCAGGATTCGCTTTATGGAACTCGATCAACTGATCCAATGAACGAATCCGGTTTTCCGGATGGCTGTTCCCCAAATAGGCGTTGATAGCTGGCTTGAATTCGTACGCTTGGATTTCGCTGCCGGCATCATCGGATTCAATGCCGATTTCCACTTCATCAATGATAGTTGCGCCAAGCGCTTTGATAGCTTCCAAAGCTTCCTCGAAAAGAGCCAATTCGTTATCGGTCACGCTGTCTTTAAACAAATGACGCGGAACCAGAATTGTTTTCCCTTGCAGCCCTTTGCGATTGAAATGCGCGCTCCAGTCATGGTCTTCTATCTTTTTCGCGCGTCCTGTAATGGCGTCTGCATTATCTGCGCCGATCAGCACAGATAAAACCGCTACCGCATCTTCCACCGTCTTAGCGATAGGGCCGGCTGTATCTTGTGTAGGTGCAAGCGGAATAATCCCGGTGCGGCTGATGAGTCCCAATGTCGGTTTGATGCCGACCAAACTGTTCTCATCGCTTGGGTTGATGATGGAGCCTGACGTCTCGGTTCCGATCGATGCAGCGGCTAAGTTTAACGTTGTTGCAACTGCACTCCCGGAACTAGATCCCCCTACATAATAATCGCCGTAAGGATGCTGTACAAACCCTGATCGCGAACAATAATTATTCGGCATGTCGTCCGACATAAAATCCGCCCATTCCGTCATGTGCGTTTTGCCGAGCAGAACCGCCCCTGCTTGCCGCAGCTTTTTAGCAACTGTCGAGTCCGACAGTGCATAATAATCTTTCAGCGCATAGGAACCGCCGCTTGTATGCATACTGTCAGCAGTTCCGATATTGTCTTTTAAAAGAATCGGGATGCCATGCAGTTTCGACCGGGCACCTGATAAGCTGCGTTCAGCATCAAGGCCCTGGGCAATCAACAGGGCTTCCGGGTTGACCTCGATAATCGAATTGATTTCTTGGTCGCGTTCTGCGATATTTTCATGGAACATGAGCACCAATTCTTCCGCTGTGAGATTTCCTGCTTCCATTTCCCGCTGCATTTCGTCGATGCTCATGTCATCCAACTTATTTTTCCGATAATCCGTTAAGCGTTCCAAATGCATCAAATTCCTCCTTTTTATACTTTTGTTGTATCAAAAAAGCCCGAGCTTATGAGCTTAGGCTTTGATCGGTATATTCCTTCAGTAATTCATACAAAGACAATTCATACAGTTGTCTGCCGTTAATCTTGAAGACATTGTTCAAAACAAGCTCTTCTATGACTTTCGAACGCTTGTCTTCGAATTTGGACTCAGGAATAAAAATAGGTGTAGGTTCCATGTTGCCACTTCTCTCCTTGCAGATAGTATCACCTATCTGTACCCGAATTACGGGATTCCTAAAACCTGCCAGATGAAAAAATTAGTTTTATTCTTTCGGATACGTAACTGTCCATCTTATTAAAGGCAACTTGCTACTGCTCCGATCGATCTTTATTCAAATCATAATGAAACACTTCTTCACGCACCCCAAGCGATTCGTAGAGGCGGATAGCCGGCGCATCCACCGGGTCTGCCTGGACAAACACCACCCAGGCGTTCGATTTATCAGCTTCTTGTTTGAGAAACCAAATCAAGCGTGTAGCAATTTTCCTGCGCCTGTAGCGGGCATCGACTGCCAAATCGTAGATGTATACTTCGCTTCGCTGCTGTTCGAACTTATCCAGCACATAAGCTACCAATCCTCCTACCACTTGATCGCCGTCGATAGCTGTACATACCATGATATGCTCTTTTGCGAGCATCGACCTGATGTATTCATCTGACGGCGCTTTCCCTAAATACGTCTCCGGCTCCTCAAAAGCTTCAGCAAAAACGTTGTTCAATTGCCGAACCTGTTCGAGTGATCGATCATTTGGCATAAGGCGCTGATAATAGATGCCCTCATCGTGTGTTGCCATAAACAAATCTCCTCTCATTTATGCACCAAGCAAATTGGTATAAAAAAGCCCCCGTCTTAGTTCAATGAACAGATAACGGAGGCTAGAGAAATCAAATGAAGTTTTCAAGTTCAGCTTTTTACGAGCCATGCCACGCATTCCACGTGGGTTGTCTGTGGGAACATATCAACCGGCTGGACTACCTGTGTCCGGTAGCCACCGTCTTCCAAAATGCGCAGATCCCGGGCAAGCGTTGCCGGATTGCACGAAACATATACGATGCGTTCCGGCTGCTGTTCGAGCATCGTTTCGAGCAGCGCCTCGTCGCAGCCTTTTCTCGGCGGATCGACGACGAGCACTTCTGCCGCTTTTCCTTCTTTGTACCAGCGCGGGATGACTTCTTCTGCCGGACCTGCTTCGAACAATGTATTTGTAAAGCCGTTCAATTCAGCGTTTCGCTTAGCATCTTCAATCGCTTGCGGCACGATTTCAACACCTAAGACCTGCTTGGCCTGCTGGGCCAAAAATAGTGAGATGGTGCC
>JASKZU010000086.1 GCA_030147455.1 Planococcus sp. (in: firmicutes)
CGGTCGTCCATTCGGCGCACTGCGCGCACGACAGCACGTGCTGTTGCTTCGTGGTCAGGGTGTACGGCGAAATCCGGATAAAATGTTATGACCAGCGATGGATTGGTTTCGCGGATCAGTTCTTCCATCATGCCCACCATTTTTTCGTCTTCTTCAAATTCAACTGTTTTATCGCGCAGCCCCATCATGCGAAGGTCGGTCAAACCCATTGCCTTGGCAGAAGCAAGAAGTTCCTGTTTGCGGATTACCGGCAAGGATTCTCTTGTGGCGAATGGCGGGTTGCCGAGGTTGCGGCCCATTTCACCGAGTGTCAAACAAGCATATGTAACTGGCGTGCCTTGATTGATATGAGTCGTAATCGTTCCCGATACCCCGAAAGCTTCGTCATCAGGGTGAGGGAAAACGACCAGTACGTGGCGTTCTTTAGAGATGGTCATCAAATTTCCTCCTTAATAGCTGAACGGTGTTTCGCTGAGTTGCAGCGCCACCGCCAATTTACCGCTTCCATCATGCCCAGCGAGCAGCAAGCGGCCTTGGTCATCAAGTTCAAAATGGGTGATGCCTTGCGCGTACACCCAGCCGTGCGGGAGTTTCAGACCAACGCGGTGAGGGCTGTCGCCGACCACTTTTCCAAGTTCAAATGTAATGACCACGTTGCGAATAAACGCACCGGCATTAAAGAACGTTTCATTAAAGTGGCTTGCGTAGCTGCCGTTGGTTGTTTCTAAATGAAGATAAACTTCCTTGCCGGCAAACGAATCGATGGCCGCCTGAAGTTGGTTGACTGCTACTATTTCCATGGTGTTCCTCCTAAATTAAATCGGTATTCTCCCAGTATAGGGAATTTTTCCAGTGAATGCGATTAGGATGCTTGTGTCTGTTCCAGCTCCCAGGTTTTCAGCAAATAAAAAAAGCGGAGAAAAGCAGCTGTTTTCTCCGCTGATATGAGTTTTACGAAAGCTCGACTACTTCAACCGCCTGTTTCGGCAATTTATTGGCAGCCCCGTGCATAACAGGCCCTACATATTCGTTCAATTTCCAGCCATGCGCAATGGCAGTCGAGACAAAAATCTTCGCGTTGTAAACTGCATCTTTGACCGACTGGCCGTTTGCCAAGTTTGCGGTGATTGCAGCAGCAAACGTGCATCCGGCCCCGTGGTTGTAAGTCGTATCGGTTTTTTCTGCTGTCAGCAAATAATGTTTTTTGCCATCGTAAAGCAGGTCAGCCGCTTTTTCATGCTTTAATTGCTTGCCGCCTTTAATGACGACGAACTTTGCACCGTGCGAATGGATTTTTTCCGCCGCTTGCTGCAAGTCTTCCACCGTTTGAAGCGTGCCGAGGCCGGACAGTTGTCCTGCTTCGACCAAGTTCGGCGTCACGACTTTTGCATGAGGCAACAAATATTTGACCATCGCGTCGACGTTTTCAGGAAACAGCACTTCATCTTCGCCTTTGCATGCCATGACCGGATCGATGACAACATCTTGAATGCCGGATGATTCGATAGAGCGGCCGGCCATCTCGATAATGTCGACAGTTGGAAGCATGCCGGTCTTGAGTGCGTCGATGCCGGTTGAGAAAGCGGTTTTCAATTGCGCATCCAGCGTATCGAGCGCAATCGGGTGAATGCCATGGCTCCAGCCGTTGTCCGGATCCATTGTGACAATTACCGTCAATGCGTTCATTCCATACGTGCCATGCTCTTGAAATGTCTTCAGGTCGGCTTGGATGCCGGCGCCGCCGGAAGTATCGGATCCTGCGATTGTAAGCGTCTTTTTGAGTGTCATAAGTCAGTCTCCATTAAGCTATTTAGTCATTAAACTAAGTCTATAAAAAGTTGGCTTGTTTTACAAAGGTTTGGGTTTATGGGGCCACACGAGAGCGAGTCCCGTAACTGCACAAGCTGCAAAAAACAGCAGTACAGCTCCGCCAATGGCCCAATGGCCGCTGGAAAGCAGGCCGATCGCCATTACTAATGTTAAAACGGCTATGATGATGATAACCCCGATAAGGCAGCCCATGCCGGCGCGCTTTGCGCTTTCCGGGGCACTGTCGCCTTTTGTCTTTGAAATGTCTGAGATCTTCTGCCGCCAATCGGCCATTGCAACCGCCCCTTTTTCTCTATCCTACCACGCAGATAAATTGAAATGAAGCAGGCGCCGGTTGAATGGTAATTGAAAACATGCTGAGAGGCGACTAGTATAATCGTAAACGGGTAAGTTAAGAAAAAGGAACAGACCAAAAGGAGTGGATCACATGCCCAAGCAGATTTTCAGTAACGATTGGCAGGAAGCGGTAGGCGCTGAGTTCGACAAGCCTTACTACCGGGAACTGCGCGAATTCCTGAAAAAGGAATACGCAGGACAAACAATTTATCCAGCAAAAGAAAACATATGGAATGCGTTCGAACATACCGCTTATCAAGACGTGAAAGTCGTGATTCTCGGACAAGACCCTTATCACGGGCCAAACCAGGCGCACGGCTTGAGCTTTTCTGTCCAGCCTGGTATCGCGCATCCGCCAAGCTTGCGCAATATCTTCAAAGAGCTGGAAAATGACATCGGCTGCAGTCAGCCGGCCGACGGTACGCTGACCAAATGGTCGGATCAAGGAGTGATGCTGTTGAACACCGTTTTGACGGTTCGGCAAGGGCAAGCTCACTCCCATCGCGACAAGGGCTGGGAACAGTTTACTGACGAAGTAATCCGCAAACTGTCTGCGCGCGATGAACCGATTATCTTCATTTTATGGGGGCGGCCGGCGCAGCAGAAAAAGCGGCTGATCGATCTCGAGCGCCACGACATCATCGAGGCGCCGCATCCAAGCCCGCTAAGCGCACATCGCGGCTTTTTCGGAAGCGCTCCGTTTTCAAAAGTGAACAAGCTGTTACAGGACCGCGGGCAAGCGCCGATAGATTTCTGCCTGGACTGACGGATTGCCGCCTGTCATGGTAAACTGGATTGGAAATCAAGGCGGGAAAGGGGCCCTATAACATGACAATCGATGCAACACGAATTCTAGATGAAATCGATAAGCATACTGCCCGCGCACGCGGAGGAAACCCGGAAAAAGTCCGTGAATCGCTCGCGGCTGTCCGGGCATTATGCGATTTGCTGCTGGAAGACGGCACGCAGGCGCCAAAACAGCGGCCGCTGCCGCTCCCGGTTTCAGAACCGGCCAGCCGCCCGCAGGCAGTTCCATCTGCTGAGCGGCTGAAAGAAGAAGGCGCGAACGGCGATTCGCTGTTTGAATTTTAAAAGAGAAGAGGACGAACACGATGAAGTTTTTCTTGATCGCCGGAGCAGTCAATGGCATGCTGTCGGTTATACTGGGCGCATTCGGTGCACATTTGCTGGAAGGCCGTGTGGCGGATAAATACTTGGATACGTGGCAGACTGCGGTCCAGTACCAAATGTTTCATTCGATCGGGCTTATTGCCATTGCCATTTTAATGAGCACCGGGTTGATCGGCCCGATCAGTTCACTCAGCTGGGCCGGCTATTTGATGCTTGCGGGAATTGTCATTTTTTCCGGCAGCTTGTATATACTAAGCCTTACGGGCATCAGTATACTCGGCGCCATTACGCCAATCGGCGGCGTCGCTTTTATCGCTGGCTGGATTTTATTGATCGTTGCTGCGGCAAAAGTGCTATAAAAGAAAAAACCAGCCTTGGGGGCTGGTTTTTTTCATGCAACAAAAATTGTTTTTAATTTCCTGTTTGGCTGCTTGAATCCAACAGCTTTTTGAGCTTTTCAGGATCGTCTACTTTGATGGCGATTTGCGAGACAGTCTTGGTTTGCCCAAACAGCAGGACGGCTTGTTGCGGTGTATCAAAATCGATGACCACTTGCGGAGCGAATTCTTCAAAATCTTTCGCTACGAATTTCATGGCTTGTGCGTCGGGTTCTACGCCCCAGCGGACGGATTCCAATGATTCGAGCGGGACGGCAATGCGCTGGGCAAGTCCCAGCGAAACAGTCATTTTGCCGTTCTTGATTGTCAGCGGATTCAAGCGCGTAGCTTGAATATCTCCAAGAAAATACACGACGCTATAGATGTTCAAGATCAATAGCGCCAGCGATAAAACGGCGGACTTTTCATGAAGCCACCAGTGAATGCCGATGGTCTCGATCAAAATGCAGTGGATCAGCATGATCGTAAAAGCGATAGAGCTGGTGTTACGGTGAAGCGAAACCGAAAACGGGCTGTTCACAGGCTTCTTTTTCCAAGTGAAAAAAGCGTAATAAACAGTCAGCGCTTCGGCAAATGCCGCACGAACCAGTCGATTCGTTTGGAATCTTTGCGGGATAGACGGAACTAAAGCAAAAAGAGGGCTGGCAGCTTCCTGTTGGAACGAACGGCGGATGGCTGGGGCATAGTAAATCAGCAATAAGAAGACAGCCAGTTCAGCAGCCAGCAGCAGCGCTGCAAGGCCGAGGCCAAAATGGTACAAAACCGTAAACGGCTCGAAATAAAGGGCAGGAATCACAAAGCGTGCAGCAATTACCCCGCCGGTTGTAACAGCCAGCCACTGCTTGGCAGAAAGGCGAAACGTTAAAAGCAGCAGGAGTGGGATGACAATGGAAAAATCGAACAGAGAACCGGCTACGAGCCAGAAAGTTTGTTCCGGAATGACAAATGAAGACAGCGGGGACCGATAAACAAGCAAATTGCTCAGTACAACAAGCATCATCAGCAAAATTGCCCA
>JASKZU010000099.1 GCA_030147455.1 Planococcus sp. (in: firmicutes)
CAGCTCAAGAAGACTGTACTGCGTCTGCTGGCTGGCGCAGAGATGCCAAGAATTTCGCAAGTTCGAGCATGCCGAATTTGCCGGCTTTTGCTTCAGCATCTGCATTGTAGTTGGTATTCGTATTAACGTCGTATGTGAAAAATTCACCTTGAGCATTTTCGATAAACTCAATGCCCGCAACTTCAATATTATTTTCGGCTAGGAAACGTTCATACGCTTTGATGATCGGGTTATTGAAGTTATCGATGATTTGGAACTTTGGCTGCGTTTCTGTGGAAGTGCCATCTGCAGGGCACGATATGTCTTCTAAACGGCAGGCATCCGCTGGACACAATTCAAAGCCTTCTGAAGTGTCGACGCGGACAGCATAAAGAAACTTGCCGCCGATAAATTCACAGCGCGTGATAAACGGCTCAGGTGCCTGGACGTATTGCTGAAGCAGCGTAATGCCGTCGACAGACTCCTCGAATTCCCCGCCCTCTATATATTCTTGGAGCGCTTCGATAGAATGAAACAAGCGGACGCCGAGCCCTTTACCGGCACGGTTGTGCTTCGTGATAAATGATTCGCCGTCGAATGCTTCTGCCGCTTTCAGCAATTGTTCTTTCCCTGACACCGCTACAGTTTTAGGCGTCTGAATTCCAGCAGCATCGAGTGCCATATATTGATTGACCTTGCTTACCTCAAGGCGCAAGGCACGGCTTCCGTTCACTACGCGCCGGCCGCTGCGCTCCAGCCACGCAATAAGTGCCTCTGTCATTTCAGGCGCATACCGATGCCCCCGCGTGTGCGAAGAAGCACTCATGCGATTATAAAACACCCCCTGGGGCGGCTCTTGCGTTAATGAAACGATGCCTGAGTTTGTGAACCAGTCTTCATACAGCACACCGAGTTCTTCTAAGCGCTTGAACAAATGCGTCGTCCATTCTTCGTTTTCGTGAATTACATGAATTTTCTCCGTCACTGAAATTCCTCCTTCTTCAACTTGATGCGAATACAACGAGCATAACTTATCCGTTCATTCCCTACAAGTCTTATAGGTTTTAAGGACAGGAGTTATAGCAGCAAGAAAGCTGCTAATTCTTTATCATGATGTAAACGTAGACGGCATCAATACAGCGACCACTTTGCCGGTGGCTACTTTGGTATCTCCAGCGAAGACATCAACTTCTACGCTGAATTTTTTGGGGTGGATTTCTTCGACTGTGCCTACAGCTTTTAGCGCTTTTCCTTGTGCAGTCGGCTTTAGGAAGTCGACGTGCAAAGAACCTGTCACAAAACGCGGGGGTTCTTCACCACTGCCGGGTTCATGGCCGTTCTTTCGGTGAAGAAACAGTGAAGCAGAGCCTGTCCCGTGGCAGTCAATGAGTGACGCCAGCAACCCGCCGTATACAAAACCGGGAATAGCTGTATGTTCCGGTTTTGGTTCGTAGAACGTGACCGTTTCTTCACCGCTCCAGCCTGTCCGTAATCGAAGGCCTTCTGCGTTCTTGCGCCCGCATCCATAGCACCACGCAAATTCTTCTGCATATTCATCTTGGACCGCATGTTTGATTGGTAGACTCAATCTATCCCACTCCTTCGATTTGTTTCCTCCATATTCCACATGCACATCTCCAAAACCTCCCTTGCTCTTTTTTCCGGCACGACAAAAAGAAAAAGCACCGCCCAAATATATGGGCAATGCTTTTCTTATCTATCCTCCGGCTGTTCCGTGGAGGATCCTTGCACGCGGAAAATTTTATTCAATTCTTTCTACAAACATACATTTTGACGACTTAAACCCTCGCCTATGCAGTTTTGAGGCACTGACTGTCTTTAGTTTGATCACATATACCTCTCAGTGAATCTGCTTGATTGCAGTCAGGCGTTCAGGTGCACTTCCACAAAAAACCTACCTGTTACTGTTGAAACTTCTGTTAGCTGGACCATTTCCGGTCCGGACAAGAGTTAAATCGTCAGTAAAGCAAATTTCCCGCCAAGGCTGTGCATTTTCTCGCCAGAAGCCGATCCCGGTCAAAACCGTTCGTCTCTTCCGGCGGTCATTCCGCCTTGTACTCTTTCTTTACCCCTGTTTTTTAACAATAAACCTACTTTTTGAAATATTCTTATTAATTATAAAACTTTTTTTACATTTGCTTCAATGAGCTTTATACTGGAAGTTAGTTCGATATCCGGAATATAAAGGAGAGAATTATATTGGTGAAAAGTTTACCGTTGCGCTCAGAAATACCGATAGAAGAAACTTGGAATTTGGATAGCCTCATGGAAAGCCCGCAAGCTTTTACACAAGCTCTTGAAACGTTAGACAAAGAAAGTGCGGCGTTTGCTGAAAAATACGAGGGTAATATTACTGACGCGAATTCTGCACTCGATGCACTGACCGCTTACCTTGCCCTTGCTGAGAAAATGGTCGCGCCCGGTACATACGCAAGCCTTTCTTACAGCACAGACCAAACCGATCCGGAAGCACAAATGCGCGCCGGAAAATACAGCGCTTTTTCCGCTAAAATCGGCAGCCGCCTTGCTTTTGTAACGAGTGAACTGTTGGAGCTTCCTGAAGATACACTAAAAGAAGCCAGTGCAAAATCCGCTGAGTTTGAAGGATATTTAAACAAGCTGCTGCAGAAAAAACCTTATCAATTGCACCCTGCCGCAGAAAAAAGCCTGGCTGCTTATTCTTCGGTTTTCCAAGCACCTTATGCGCTTTACAACACGACGAAAATGGTCGATATGAACTTTCCGGATTTTGAAGTCAACGGCAAAGCCTACCCGCTGAGCTATGTGTCTTTTGAAGGCGACTGGGAAGCTGAAACCGATACCGAGCTGCGCCGAGCCGCTTTTGGAGCCTTTTCCGCTAAATTGCGCGACTATCAGCACACTACCGCGAAAACTTATGACATGCAGCTGCAGACAGAAAAAACGACGGCTGACTTGCGCGGTTATGACAACATTTTCGATTATCTCCTATTTAACCAGGAAGTCGACCGCACACTGTATGACCGCCAAATTGATTTGATTCAAACTGAACTTGCCCCCCATATGCGGAAGTATGCACGGCTCTTGAAAAAAGCTCATGGCTTGGAGAAAATGACGTTTGCCGACTTGAAAATTTCACTCGATCCGTCTTACGACCCTGAAATTACTGTAGAAGAATCCAAACAATACATTAATGATGCACTTGGAATCATGGGTTCTGACTACTTGAACATGGTAGAGCGTTCTTATAATGAGCGATGGATTGATTTTGCACAAAACAAAGGAAAATCAACAGGCGCTTTTTGCTCGAGCCCTTACGGAGACCACCCGTATATTCTTATTTCCTGGACCGGGCGCATGAACGAGGTATTTGTCCTTGCGCACGAACTGGGCCATGCCGGTCATTTCTACCATGCAAACCGTGCCCAAAATCTGTTCAACGCACGGCCTTCGCTGTATTTTATCGAAGCTCCGTCCACGATGAATGAAATGCTT
>JASKZU010000253.1 GCA_030147455.1 Planococcus sp. (in: firmicutes)
TACGAAAAAGAGTGGGTTCCGCTAGCCAACGCGGGAATATTGCCTCAAATCTATTTTGAACAATGCCAAATATGCAATGTGGAAAAAGAATTGAGAATTTACGGAAGAGCCGACCGAGATCGGCGCTGCTATGGCTGCGGCAAAGAATAACCAGCGATAGAAAAGGAGGAGAACGAGTGGAACAACTATTGATCCCGGCAGCAGTATTGTTGTTAGGCATAATCTGCTACCAGCTATTAACGTACAACCGCAGCAAGCAAAAAAAACTTCGGGCAGAATGGTCCAGTGGAGAATTTATCCGTCAACATGAAAGTATTCAATCGATTTCTTCTTACTGGAAAAACAAGAAGGCCAAGGCTCAATTCTACAAAGGCGTGGACCAGCTGACTTGGGATGACTTGTCGATGGACCGTGTATTCAAAAAAATGAATTATACGCAGTCGAGCGTCGGGTCTGAATACTTATTCAATCTACTGCGTGAAGTTGACCCTTACGCGAATCGCTTCGAAGGCCGAGAGCGGCTGTTCCATTTGTTCACAGCCGATGCTAAGTTAAGAGAGCGTGTACTGCTTATACTTGAAAGCCTTGGCAAACGGCCGTATGCTAATTCGTCTTCTTATTTCTACGAATTTAACGAGCAGAAAATCAAGTATCCGCTTGTTTATGCGTTGTGCGGCTGTTTGCCGATTGTTTCAGTTGTTTTGCTGCTTTGGAGTTTGCCTGCTGGCTTTATTTGTTTGACCGGGGCAGTACTGCTGAATTTGGCGATTTACTACCGCAACAAAAAGAAGCTCAACCATGACTTGGAGTCCGTAACGTATATCGCCGCCATCGTCAATACAGGAAAAAGTTTAGCTGCTGTCCGGCACGAGCGGTTTGAAGTATTTGAAAAAGTGTTAAACAAAGAAGGGCGCGGACTTCGAAAAATATCATTTTTCGGCAAAGTACTGTCGCTCGGTTCGCATACCGGCGGTGATTTTGATATCTTCTTTGAATATATTCGCATCGTGTTGCTGCTCGATTTTATTTCTTACAACCAAATCATTCGGGTCATCAGCGCTAACCGAGCTGCTTACCAAAAACTATGGGAAGCAGTCGGCGAACTGGACGCAGCCATCGCGGTTGCTTATTACCGGAATTCATTGCCGCATTACACGACGCCTGAATTTCACAGCTTAGAGCAATTGGCATTCAAGCAAATGGCCCATCCGCTTTTGGATGATCCGGTCACCAACTCTTCGACTTTGGAGAAATCTGTGCTTATTACTGGATCGAACGCATCCGGTAAATCCACTTATATCAAGGCGGTTGCGATCAATTGCATTTTGGCGCAAACGATACATACGGTTCTGGCTGAAAGTTGGACGATGAAGCCCGGTTTTGTTGTGACCTCAATGGCCATTCAAGATGATGTGTTGAACGGCGACAGTTATTTTGTAGCTGAGATCAAATCGCTGAAACGCATTCTCCGGTTTGTCGAAGACGGCCAGCCTGTTTTGTCATTTGTGGATGAGATCTTAAAAGGCACGAATACCATTGAACGGATTTCCGCCTCTGCGGCTATTATGGAATGGCTATCGGCCAATCAAGGCTTGAATATAATTGCCTCGCACGATATCGAACTGGCTGAAATGGCGGGCGAAATATATACCAACTACCATTTCCGTGAATTTATTGAACACGGCAAAGTTATGTTTGACTATAAAATCTGCCATGGTCCTTCGAAAACGAGAAACGCGATAAAGTTGCTGGAGGTCATGAACTATCCTGACAGTGTCACAACAAGAGCCAATCAATTGGCCGAACATTTTACCGATCAGCGCGAATGGAAAGAATTAAGCGGCGTTTAGCAGATCCCCATCAGATAAAAAGCTGTAATTTAGACTGGAGGCTTCCGTCAAACTGCTATAGACTGGTATTATAAGAAAGATTCCGCTTTCAGGCTGCAGGGGTTTGCAGCGTTGCCGAACAGCAAGGCCAACTGCATCAGAGAGAAAAAAGGAGGGGTTGGAATGATCAATTCCAAGTATTTGGATTTACTAGCGGAAAAGTACGATAGCGAAGAAAAAGTGGCAACTGAGATCATCAACCTCGAAGCCATCTTAAATTTGCCGAAAGGCACTGAACATTTTGTCAGCGATTTGCATGGTGAATTCCAGGCGTTTCAGCATGTGCTGCGAAACGGCTCTGGAAACGTCAAAGTGAAAATCAGGGATCTTTTCCAGGATGAATTGGAAGAACAAGAGCTCAATGAATTTGCGACGCTCGTTTATTATCCGGAAGAAAAGCTGAAAATGATGAAAAGCAAATTCAGCAATAAAAAAGAACTGCAGGAATGGTACATAGAAAGCATCGAGCGCATGTTGAAGCTCGTTTCGTATGCTTCGTCCAAATACACACGCTCTAAGCTGCGTAAAGCGCTGCCTAAGCAATTTGTCTACATAATCGAAGAGCTGTTGTACAAAACGGACGAATTGACGAATAAAAAAGCCTATTACGCTAAAATGATCGAACAAATCATCTTCTTGAACCAAGCGGACAAGCTGATCGTGGCACTTGCTTATACGACGCAGCGCCTCGTTGTGGACCATCTTCACGTGGTCGGCGATATTTATGACCGCGGCCCGGACCCGCATGAGATTGTCGATACGCTGATTGATTATCATTCGGTCGACATTCAATGGGGAAATCATGACGCTTTGTGGATCGGGGCTTTTGCCGGTTCTAAAGTGTGTTTGGCCAATATTATCCGAATTTGCGCCCGTTACAACAACCTGGACATTATTGAAGATGTATACGGCATCAACTTGCGTCCGCTATTGAACTTGGCAGAGCAGTATTATGAAGACAACCCGGCATTCCATCCGAAACGCATTTCCGGTGAAACGCTATCAGAGCAGGAACAGCTGCAAATCACCAAAATCCACCAAGCCATCTCGATTATCCAGTTCAAGCTGGAAAGCCCGATCATCAAACGGCGTCCATGCTTTGAAATGAACGACCGCTTGCTGTTGGAGAAAGTGGATTTTGAACGAAACGAAGCGACGCTTCACGGCAAAACGTATGCGCTCGAAAATACGTGCTTTGCGACCATCGATCCAGATGAGCCGGACAAGCTGTTGGAAGAAGAAGCGCAGGTGATGGATAAATTGCTGTTCTCGATTCAGCATTCAGAAAAACTGGCCCGCCATATGAAATTCCTTATGAAAAAAGGCAGCTTGTACCTGCGCTATAACGGAAACTTGCTGATCCACGGATGCATTCCGCTGGAAGAAAATGGCGACATGAAGAAAATGGAGATCGAAGGAAAAACCTATGCAGGGCGTGAACTGCTTGACGTTTTCGAATCCTACCTCCGCTATGCGTTTGCCCATCCAGAAGAAACCGATGACTTTGCAACAGACATGGTTTGGTATTTGTGGACAGGGGAAAATTCGTCTTTGTTCGGCAAACGGGAAATGACGACGTTTGAACGGTATTTTATCGCTGATAAGAAAACCCATAAAGAACAGAAAAATCCGTATTATTATTTGCGTGAAGACGAAGAAGTATGCCGCAATATGCTGGCCGAGTTTGATTTGAATCCGGAACTTGGTCGCATTATCAATGGCCATACGCCGGTCAAAGAAAGAGATGGGGAAAACCCGATTAAAGCCAACGGCAAAATGCTTGTTATCGACGGCGGATTTTCAAAAGCTTATCAGTCGACGACCGGTATCGCCGGCTATACGCTTTTGTACAACTCGTACGGCATGCAGCTCGTGGCGCACCAATTGTTTAATTCAAAAGAAGAAGTATTGAAAAACGGCACTGACGTTTTGTCGGTCAAGCGGTTAGTGGACGAGGAACTCGAACGTAAGATGGTGAGGGAGACGAACATCGGAGAAGAATTGCTGCTGGAAATCGATAATTTGAACAGCCTCCGAAAACATCGGTATATGCAATAACAAAACCCTCGGCCAGAAGCTCTTGAGCTCCTGGCCGAGGGTTTCTTGCGGG
>JASKZU010000124.1 GCA_030147455.1 Planococcus sp. (in: firmicutes)
CCTGGCTGCACGACCGCGTCAAAGCCTGCTTGCGCTTCCATTTCTGCATCAGCCAGCACGTAAAAATTGCTGTCGCCTTTCAATTCCTCAGAAAAACGTTCGACAAACGCAGCGTCGAGCTCAGCCGACTGCTGCAGGCGCACGCCGTCTACCGGATAATCGGAGCGGAACTGTTTGAACATGTCAATCAGCGCTTGCTGGACTTCGCTATTGGCAGTATCCAGCGCTATTGTGCCGTCCTCGTTTTCAGTTACCCATTCCGGGTTCTCCGCTGCCCAAGCATGGTCTGGGCTTAAGGTTTGGGTAGGCAAGTCAATGATCAGCTTCATTTCTTCCCCGTGAACTTTCTCGATGAGCGAGCTGAACTCTTCCGGTGTACCGAAATGACGTTCCAGTTCATCAAAAGTAATTGCCTGTTTGCCGTCATAACTGTCTGAATGGAACACAGAGCCGACTGACAACACCGTAAAGCCCATGTTCTGCACATGCGACAATTCACTTTCCAGTCCGGCAAAGTCCCCGCCGCTGAATGTAGATGGATCAGTCGCATCCACTTCATAATCGTTTTGAATCAGTTTATTAAAATAACGGTCGACCAGTACATCATAAATGCTTTCATCTTCGATGGTCCGGCTTTCCTCAGCCGAAATGTTTACAGCAGGCATCAGCAAAGCTGCAATCAATCCCATGATGATCGTTTTCTTTTTCAAGTCCGTACTCCTCCTTCAGAGGTCAAGATGGTTGCTCACCCGGTCTATTTTATCAAACTCCATTACCTGCTGCTATGTCTAGTTCGTGACAGCGCAGCAGTTGGCTCTAAGTTACGTCCAAACTGTGAAGACTCCGGCATAGTCAACAGACAAAAAACCCTGCCCACTTAGTGGACAGGGTTTTTTAGCTTATTAATTATACGAAGAAGTTCAAGCTTCCTACAGGTAAACTAAAGCCGAGGAACATCGTAATGAGCAGGAATACGACAAACAAAGCCCAGAACATCGTAACCGGTTTTTGTTTTTTGCCCCGTACAAGCACCATTTCCATCATGCCGACTGTCAGCAAGCCAAACAAGAACTTAAGGCCGTAAAGCATCGCATCGTACGATGAGTGGGCGATGAACAGTGCAAGCCCTGTAATGATAATCAACACGTAGAACAAGCGCGCCACCATGTGAAGAATTTTACGCCCTTTGCTGTCGCGGTGCATAAATGCTGCTATCAAAAACAACACGATGCCCACTAGCCAAGCCGTAATGTGTAAATGCGTCGAATCTGTTAAAAATCCCAAAAGCTCACCTCATTTAATATAGTCCCCTCAAGTTTACCACAAGCAGGACGATAGAAAACGATTGTTCGTTATGACAAATGTGTGACGAGTGTACCGATCGATTCAACAGACACTTTGATAGTATCGCCTGCTTTCAAGAACTTCGGCGGTGTGAATCCTTTGCCGACCCCGGCTGGCGTGCCTGTCAAAATCACATCGCCCGGCTCGAGTTTAACTGAACGAGAGATTTCAGAAACCAAATCGTCCACACGGCGGATCATGTTTTCCGTGTTGCCATTTTGGCGGACTTCGTCATTGACTTTCGTGACAATCGACAAGTTCTGTGCTTGCGGAATCTCATCTTTTGTCACGAGGTATGGCCCCATCGGGCAAGCTCCCGGCAAGCTCTTGCCAAGGAAATACTGCTGGTGTTTTTCCTGCAGGTCTCGCGCCGTCAAATCGATGGCGATTGTGTAACCGAAAACGTGATCATACGCTAATTGCTTCGGAATTTTATGTCCTGCTTTTCCGATAACAATAGCAAGTTCCCCTTCGTAGTCATACGAATCCGTGATATCAGCATGCACCGGAACTGTTTCTTCATCAGCTGCTATGCTATTGGCCGCTTTTGTGAAGACGACCATTTCAACCGGCGCTTCGCTTCCCATTTCTTCTGCGTGATCTGCATAATTCTTGCCGATGCAGATGACATTTTTCGGGGGATTCGAAATTGGCGCAAGCCATTCGATTTGTGAAAAAGAGTGTTTGAATTGCTCAGGGGTTTCGGATTGGACTGCCGCTTCTGTCAATTTGCGTATCTGTTCCACAAACTCCATTCCATGTGCGACTCCCTCAATCAGCTTTTCCGGAAATTCCGGAAGAACTTCAAGCTGTTGCTGGATGGCCAGAACATCCCATACGGCTTCTTCTTTCTTTACTTTAGGTCCAAAACGTTCTTCTCCTTGAAAGCGGAACGATACAAGTTTCATTCGTCAAACACTCCTTTTCTGTGATTGCATTCATTATACACACTCATCGTTTTGAATGGTTGGTTTTTTAAATTTTTTTTCCGTATGTCCAGCGCCTCCACAACATTTCGATCGGCCCGCGTGAAAACTTGGTGAACCATAGTTCCGCAAAAATAAGCTGAACTACGAAAATGCCGATGGCGATCAACGTACCGCTCAACAAATCAACCTGCCCGTATAGGCCGAGCCCATAAGAATAAAAGATGGCAGTCGCCAGAATGGACTGGGTGATATAGACCGTCATCGACATTCTTCCGGCTTTGACGAGCGGCGACGCTGCTTTTCGGAACAACGCAGTTTGTGCAAGCAACGCAATGACAGCCGCATATCCAACCGCGACAAGCGGACCGCCGAACATCTGCTGGATATATTGAAATGCATAGTTTTTATCGAACAAATAAGGCGTCGACTTAAGCAGCAAGCCGATTCCGAGTCCGGCTATGGCTAACATGAGCCATATTTTTTTGGTTTCGGCAGCCCGTTCGATCATACGCCATTTGGCGGCAGCTGCCCCGATCATCATCAGCGGCAAAATGGTGACGACATACAAGATAAAGCCAAACGGGTTGTTAACCATATACCAATCCTTCAAATTCTGGCTGAAGATTTCTGCAAAGCCCCCGTTCGAATACGCAGCAATCGCCCGTTCTGCTTCCTGGTAACCGGCGTAGATATTGGGATCCATCATGACAGCCAAAAACATTACGACGCTGAACAATACATGGGGGATAGCATATAAAACGAAGCCAATTCCCAGCAGCCAGCTCGGCGGAAGCCGGAGCATGCCGAGCAGCAGGAGGCCTATCACGGCATACGTAATCAAAATATCACCGTGCCAAATCAGGAATGCGTGGACAATCCCGAAACCTAGCAAAATGAGCAGCCGTTTAACGGCAACCGGCATAAACGCCTGGCCTTTTTGATCTGCACGTAAAAACTGCATCATCAGGCCATAGCCAAAGAGCATCGAGAACAGCGGATAAAAACTTGTTTGAATGAAAATATCCAAAAACGTAAAAATGGCCCCATCGGTATTTCCGCTAAACCATTTATACGGATCGATATATGAATACGGGGTATGGAAAGACAGCATGTTGACGAGCAGGATGCCAAAAAGTGAAAATCCTCTCATCAAGTCAATGGCTTCTACCCGTTCGTGCAAAGCGATCGGCTCTAATTTCAATATAATCCTCCTATACTTCCACTTCTTCGTTAGACGAAAACAAATACAGCAGACGCTGCTTGATCGAAATGCGTAAAATCGCTTCAACCGCCTCCTGATAAACGGCCAATTGAATCGTATAGCGTTCTGTCATTGTTTTTTTCACATCGGTCAGCTGGCGTGTGCTATCGGTTTTATAATCCAGTAAAATCCATTCGCCTTTTTCTTTAAACAAACAGTCGACAATCCCCTGGACGATTTGGTAATCGCCGTCTTCGTCAGGACGTGCATACGTAAATGGAACTTCCCTTTTGACTTCTTCCGCCTGCATCAACCGTGCAGCCGTTTCACTATTGAAAAAGGCTTCCACTTGCCGTGTGTTGATGGCCTGCGCTTCTTCTGGCGTCAAGATTTCCCTGCCAACCAGCTCGTCCATGAATACACGGATTTCCTCCAGATTGAGCCTGCGCTCGAGCGGCAAATGCTGCATGACGGTGTGGACCGCGGTGCCCACATCGGCAGCAGACAGTTTTTGGTCCATCAAAAATGCCGGCCGGTGAGGAGGCGCTTTTTGGGCTTTCGGCTGGAAGTTTTCGATAAACGATTCGGGTTCATCCAACCGTTGCAGAAGCTGAATACGCTTCATTTCCGTAACGGATTGTTTCGAACGTTTTTCAACCGCTTTTTGGTGTGGATAATGGTAATCAAACCGCTCGTTGACCAATTCCCGATAATTTCCGGTTTCTGAGTCTTCTTCTCGTTCTTCAAGCAGCACGGCAGGCGCCTCAAGCGAAGCTGTTTCAATAATGTCGACTTGAAAGCGGGAACGATGCTCTAAAACATCGCCTCCTGTATGCAGTGCTTCTGCATCCGGATGCCTGGCGACCGCCGGCCCGATCCAATCAAGATAAGAACGTGCACGAGACCGCTTAAAGTCAGGCAGCAGCACATCGCCAGGCGCCGTTCTCCATTTCTCGAACAACTGGTCAATATCCTTGACTGATGCGGTCAAGTACAACTTTTCCTTGGCCCGCGTCATTGCTACATACAGCACGCGCATTTCTTCTGCTTTCATCTGCAGCTGCTTCATTTCTTTTACCGCCAGATAAGGGAGCGATGTATATTCGATGCGTGTGTCCGGATTGACCGCTTTGACAGCTAATCCATAATCCTGGTCGAACAAATACGATTTGTGGAAATCAAGCTGGTTAAACGGGCGTCCTGTTCCTGCAAAAAAGACAATCGGAAATTCCAGTCCTTTTGATTTATGAACAGTCATCAAGCGAACGACATTTTCTTTTTCGCTCAGCGATTTGGCCGTACCGAGGTCATCTCCGCGTTCACGCATGCGGTCGATAAAACGCAAAAAACGGAACAAGCCGCGAAAAGCGGTTTTTTCGTATTCAAGTGAACGATCATGCAATGTGCGCAGATTGGCTTGCCGTTGCTTGCCGTTGGACATGGCACCTGCCATCTCATAATAGTTCGTATCTAAATATACTTGCCAAACTAATTCAGACAGTGATCCCCTGCGCGCCAAATTGCGCCAATGCTCAAGCTGGTTCGTAAAGCGGCGCAGCTTGTCGCGCGTGGCCTGCTCCATATTTCCGCTGCGGATAAAGGATTTTAACGCGTCATAAAACGTGCCTTTAGGTTCCGCCAGTCGAATGGCGGCCAATTCATTTTCCTGCAATCCGAAAAACGGGGCGCGGAGCACAGCCGCCAGCGGTATGTCCTGGTACGGATTGTCGATAACACGCAGTGTATCCAGCATGATCATCACTTCCAGCGCTTCGAAATAGCCGCCGTTCGTCTCGGCATACAATGGAATGCCCGCCAGTTTGAACTCGTCCGAAAAATCTCCAGACCACGTCATCGAACGCATCAGCACAACGATATCCCGGTATTGGAGCGGACGTTTTTCACCGTTCCAAGGATCATGGACCATTTCGCCCGAATCAAGCATCCGCCTGATTTCCCGGGCGATCCAGCGGGCTTCCCATTGCGACTTATTCATGTCGCTTTCGGTTTGTTCCTCTTCTTCGTCGGCATCCGGCTCATGAATCAGCGCAATTTGAACTGGTGTGTCCCGCTCTGGATATGGTGCTTTCGGTTTTAATGCCGCATCCTCATCGTATTCAATTTCACCGACGCGTTCACCCATAATTTGTGAAAATATAAAGTTCGTGCCGTGCAAAACTTCCTCTCGGCTTCTGAAATTGGCATTTAAATCGATCTTCAGCCCTGTGTTTTCAGCACTTCGGCTAAAGCGGGCATATTTGCCGAGGAAAAGCATCGGCTCAGCAAGGCGGAAACGATAAATCGACTGCTTGACGTCCCCGACCATAAACAAGTTGCCGTCTTGTTCGGTGCCTGATTTCACGAGCCCAAGAATGGTCTCTTGAAGCATATTCGTATCCTGGTATTCATCGACCAGCACTTCTTTAAAGCGCTGGCGGTATTCTTCAGCAATTGCCGACGGGCCCTTGCCATCACTCAAGATTTCGAGCGCATAATGTTCAAGGTCCGAAAAGTCCACAAGGCCCCGGTCGATCTTAAGTCCACGGTAATCCGCAGCAAAGCGTTTAGTCAAATCAACAAGCGTTTGCATTAGAGGGGCCATTTCGCGCATTTCTTCCAATAACCGCCCCGGCGACCGGACAAAATATGCTTCTACTGCATCATTGAACAGTTTTTTCGCTTCGTTTCTTCGCGCTTTCGCTTCTTCTGCCAACTGTGGATTGCAAGAATCTTTTTTGACGGAGGCCAGGCGTTCCCAATTGATGTTGCGGGCATAAGTGTAAAGCGACTCCCATGATTCATCCAATGCATCGATGGCTGTGCGGATGAGTGTGGCGTCCATTCGGATGTTGTCCTCCAACACCACAGGGCCGTCCGGGCTGGTTGCCAGTTCCCATGCTTCGTCCAACAAGCTGAGCCCTGCTTCAAAACTATGGCGGATCGTCATTTTCAAATCCGCCATGAACGGCAGATCGTCAATTGACGCGCCGGCAGGCACATCATAGAGTTTCGGCAGTTGCTCGAGCCAAGCTTCAGGGTCTGGATGTACACGTGAGTAATCATAAAGCTTGCTCAACAATGTTTCCATCGCCTGATCGCTGCGGTCGGAAGTAAAACTGTCTGCAAGCCGGTAAACGGCTTCACGCCCGCTTCCCTCATAGGCCTTCTCAAGCACTGCTTCCATTACGTCATCTCTTAGCAGGGCTGCTTCTGTATCGCCGGCAATGCGGAAACCTGGATCGATTTCAAGCAGATAGGCATACTGTTTTACCACTTGCAGGCAAAACGAGTGCAAGGTGGAAATCTGCGCTTTATTAATCAAGCGCAGTTGTTTTTTCAAGTGAGCAGAAGCTGGCTGCTCTATTACTGCTTTTTCCAACGCAGCAGACATGCGGTGCCGCATTTCCGCAGCCGAAGCGTTCGTGAATGTCACGACCAGCAGTTCGTCCACTGAAACCGGGTCATCCTCATCCAATACTTTTTCGATCATCCGGTTGATAAGAACCGCGGTTTTCCCGGATCCTGCGGCAGCTGATACGAGCATGTCCTGCCCTTTTGCCCAAATGGCCTGCCACTGTTCGTCTGTCCACGTCGCATTATTCGGTTTTTGAGGGATCATCGGCATTCAGCTCCTTGCGTATTTTTTCAACCGCCTGGTCTGTGGTCAACACCGGCAATTTTCGGTAAGTTTGGTCGGGGTCGCTTGGATCGAACTGGCAGACCGAACGGAAATTGCAGAACTGGCAAGGGATGTCGTCTTTCAGGCGATACGGCGATACGGCTGTATGGCCGTCGAGGATACCGTTGCCGGCTCCTTCATGTTTTTTGCGTACATATTTGCGGATGGCTTCCATATCATCTTTTTCTACAGTTTTCGATGACCCTTTGGACACCGATCCATTTTTGTTCAAGCGTACTGGAATGATATTAGAGTACCCATCGATTCCGCTGTCCATCGCCTGGATGATTTCAGGATCTTCCACAACTAAGCCGTTCATCTTAAATGATTTGGCCAGTTCTTCTTCCAATTCTTCTGCAGTCAGCAGCTTTGTCATCTTCAGCATCGGATTGTGCATATGGAAATACAAAACGCCCGCAGGTTCAGCCTGTTCTCCCATCCAACGCTTCGAATGCGTCAGCGCTACATCCAAATACGTAAAGGTTTGGAGAGCCAAACCATGATAAAGCTCGCCCAAATCTAAATTTTGCTTGGATGATTTATAATCGACGACGCGCAAATACGGCGTGCCGTTAATATCAGTGGAATCGATGCGGTCAATGCGGCCGCGCACGTCCATTTTCCGCCCTCCGCTCAACTCGATGCCAAGCGGCGGAATCGACTCTTTCGTGCCAAAGCCGACTTCCAACGCGACCGGTACAAACCCCGATACTTGAGCATGTTTGCTCAGCATAAAAGCTGTCTGGCGTATAATGCCTTCCAGCTTATACTGGATATACCGGTATCTATGTGAACTAAGCAGGATTTGGTTGACAAAATAAGGCGACAATTGCTCAATCGCCTGCTTGGCAAGTTCAGTGCATTGCTCTTGGGTCAGCGAGGACCAGGAGACGCCCAGGCGCATTACTTCGTCCGAAATCCATTTGATGGCTGCGTGGAACAAATCCCCCATCGCCGGAGCTGCAAGTCCGTATTGACTGCGTTCCTCCAGCTTTAAGCCGTAAGCAGCATAATGGGCAAATTCACAACTGAAATATGTTTCGATGCGCGATACGCTGGAAGCAATCGGCGAACCGTACAATGATTCCGCCAGCGGTTTCGTAAGACGCTCTGAATAATTCGGCTTCATCGGTTTGAATATCTGCTTAATAATCGATGCCCACAGTGGGTCGTCTTCGTAATAAGCAAGCACCGATTGCCATTGGCTGGTCAGCTCGCCTCTTCTGATTTGCGCAGCTAAATGGGCAAGCGTGGCACGTGGGTGCGAAATATAATCGCCTGCCTCAGCTTCACTCAATTCTTCGGGCCCGTTTGCGGCAAGGCTCGGTTCGATTTTCAGGAGATTGGCGATTTTCTGGATATACAAAGAAGGCAGCAGCGCTTTTCCTTCTTCGTCCGCAATAGGGTAGGAAACGGTCAGAAGATCGGAAGCGGTCGAAAAAGAGCGGTAAGCCAAATAGCTTTCGTCCATCAGCCGCATTCTCGAACTTGGCGCCAGTTCGATGCCTATTTTTTGAAACCATTCTCTTTCGGCATCAGTCAAAAGCCCTTCGTGTTCGACGCGCTGCGGCAACACTCCGTCGTTGGTTCCAATCACAAAGACCGAACGAATACCCATCAAGCGGGCGAGGTCCATTTTGGCTACAGTAACTTGATCAAGGGACGGCGGGATGCGGGAAAACTCAAGCGTCTCGAATCCTTCATCCAAAATTCTTGCCGCACTTTGCAGATCTACTTCTTTTTCGCCGAACATAAGGACAAACTGGTCTAATACGCCAACCCATTGGTTCCATGCCTGTTCGTGCTCTGTCGCTGCGAGCAATTGATGATTTGCCTCCTCGCGGTCTTTGAGCGCCTGGATTTTTGAGTAGACGTCCAGTTCCTCTACAAACTGAAACAAAGCAGCAGCAAAGTCACGTCCAGTGACGCATGCCGTCAAATGATCGTGCAAACGTTCAAGCGGTTCACGAACAGCGTCACGGATGGTGTGCAATTCCATTTGGAGCGCCAGTTCTTCATCTGTTTGAATGCCTGAATGAAATTCGAGGCCGCGGTATTTTTTATAAATCCAGCGCTTGTCTTCAAACCAGCGCCCCCCGTAAATGCCATTGGCAAGAACAAAATTTTCCAGCTGGTCTCCCCTCTCACGCCATTTCGTGATATTGCCTTCCGGGAAAAACAGATCTGTCTTCAGTGCACGGAAAACCGGCTCATAGGCATAGTTGGACAACACGGCTTCCAGCGCCGAGCGGGTAAATTCAATCAATGGATGGTGCAGCATCGACTTTTTCTGGCTGATAAAATAAGGAATATCATATTGAGGGAAAATTGTATTAATCAGCTCATCGTATATTTCAGGCTGGCGGTATAAAACGGCAATATCCTGGTAGCGATAGCCAGCCATGAGCTGGTTGCGAATCGTCCGCGCAAGGGCATGTACTTCCGCACGGCGGTTGGATGCTTCTACGAGAGATACGTTTCCTGCTCCTTTGGTTTCCGGTGCCGGAAATGTTTCCAAAAACTGCTCGATATGCAGAAGATCCGGATTGTTAAAACGCTTTGGCTGCTGCAAGTGTACAGACGGCTCCAGTTCAATTCCTTCTGTACGTGCCAGTTCCTCGAGACGCTGAGCAGTGACTGCCGGCTGATGGAACAAAGCCTGCTCATCGTCTGCGCTGTTTTCCTCATCCATTGGCAGCGCGATGGTGACCGACTTGGCACACTTCAGCAATTCCGCAATAATCTGGAACTCGCGTGCAGTAAAACTGGTGAAGCCGTCAATATAAACGGCAGATTTTTTCATCGTTTCCGAGTGGCGGATTTTCTCGCTCAACAACCCGAGGTGGCCTTCCGAATCGACAAACACTTTGCCGAGCCGCCGATCTATTTCAAGCAGGATCAATTCCAGATCCGCTGCTTTATCTTGAAGCGTACGCGGAGCTCCAGCCTCCTCCAGCGATGAACGAATCGATCCGATTTCAGCGCAGTCGACGCAATAACGCGAGAATTCTTTGATCAATTGTTCGATTTGGTCAGTGAATCCTCTTTTGCTTGCTGCGCGTTTGAACAAATGAAATTCCTCTTTATGCTCTTCCAATAAACTCCGGATCAGCATGCGATAACCGAACGAGTCAATTTCCTTCCGGCTGATGCCTCCGACTTCCTGAAGCACTCGCCATGCCAAACGTTTGAATGTGACAGCTTGTGCACGGATCATGCCATTCATGCCGTATTTTGCTGACAAACTATATTCGGTCGAAAAAGACATTTGATCGGGAACAATAAGAAAAATTGGGTCCCCATCAGCTTGATGAGACAAGCTTTCTGCAATTTCCCCTTGGACAAAGTGAGTTTTGCCGGTTCCGGCACGGCCATAGACTATTCGTAAAGACATCTGATCCCCTCCTAAAAAGAACGTTTGTTCTTATTATAACTTATTTTTGGTAAGATGGCGAAGCGCTTATTCAGATGCCTGCTGTTTCTGGCGTTCTTCTTTTGCCCGCAAGAAATCAGCTTCCACTTTCTTGTTAAGTCGCTTTTCAAATAGTTTGCCGACTACATAGAGCAAAACAATTACCGCGACTACAACAGCAGTACGGATCGGCTGTGTGTAAAGGGCACGCAAGTCGTATCCTACAAAGGAAATGGTAAAGACGATGACGAACTTACCAGCCATCAGCGTCAGCAAATAGTAATAGCGGTTGATCTTGGTCAAAGCTGCTCCCATATTGACGATGGCGGCAGGCGTAAATGGAAAGCACATCATTAAGAATAATGGGCCAAAGCCGTTTCTTTCCACCCAATGAATGAGGCGCTCGACTTTTTCATGGCGTGTCATAAAACCCATGAACCGCGCCTGGCCAAAACGGCGGATTAGCAGGAACACCACATACGACCCAGCAACCGATCCTCCCCAGGACAACAAGAATCCTCCCCATAAACCGTATGCCGAAGCATTGGCAAGGATAAAGACGACAATTGGAAGAAACGGCAGGAATGCTTCGATAAATGGCAGTAAAAAGCCGATGAACGGACCGAACGTCCGATATAAATCTGTTAGTTCAATGATGTTGTCCATAGTAAAAAAATCCGTCATGGGCTCATTCCTTCTAATAGCTTGATTTTTCAAAAAGGCTTCCAAATAAAAAGGAAAAAATATGCTATGCTATTATAATTACTTTACACTCTTTTTCCCCGTTTGGAAAAGAGAAATACTTTCTTTTAAAGGAGTGGTGCAAATTGCAGGAATACGGATTCTCCTCCGGCCTTAAGGCAGGGTCCAGTATTGCCATCGGTTATTTCCCGATAGCCCTGACATTCGGGCTTTTGGCGAAAACGACCGGGCTGTCACTGATTGAAGCGACAGCCATGAGCATCTTCGTCTTTGCAGGAGCAGCCCAGTATATTTCACTATCGCTGATTACGGCCGGTGTTGTTCCAGGACTTATTGTTGTTAATACATTTATCGTCAACATCCGCCATTTTTTGATGACAGCCGCGCTAAACGAAAAAATGGAACCGGACGCAAGATGGAAAAAAGCGCTTTATGCATTCGGCATTACCGACGAAACGTTCACAGTGCTTGCGACTCAACCACGAAATGTTATTCGCACTTCGTTTGCAGCCGGAGTTATTGTTGTTTCCTATGGCAGCTGGGTCGTTTTCACTTCTCTTGGCCACTTGATCGGTGCCAGCATGCCGGTTTTTCTCCAAGCTTCCATGTCCATCGCGCTCTATGCCATGTTTATCGGTTTGCTTGTTCCTTCCATGAAAGGCAATCGCAAAGTAGTAAGTTTGGCGCTCCTTGCCGCTGTCATTCATTCGCTGTTTTTTTTCACCGGTTGGCTGTCTACAGGATGGGCCATTATGATTTCAACACTGGCCTCGGCCATCATCGTTGAGGCGATCGGACAGAAAGGAGCTGCTGCCTGATGGGTGCTTGGTTTTGGTGGATGATTTTAGGCATGGCTCTTGTTACATACATTCCACGCGCCATTCCACTGACTTTCTTGGAAGGGCGCGAACTGCCTGAACCTGTCCAAAATGTGCTGCGGAACATTCCCTACGCTGTGTTGGGCGCATTGATTTTTCCTGCCGTGTTTTTTATTCAGGAAAACGTCTGGTTTGGCATAATCGGCGCAGCATCTGCGTTTCTCATCGCATTTATGGGCGCCAACGTCATTTTTGTCGTGCTCGGCACAATCGCTGTTCTCTCCATATATGGAATATGGTTAGGATAATAAAAAAAGCCGTTACTCATTTTCATGAGCTTCGGCTTTTTTTCGTTTATGATACATATTGCTGGAGTACCAGAATCCCGCGGTTAAAGAAGCGGCGTTAACGATAAACAGCAGCCACGTATGCGTAAACCCGGCGTAAACTGCTGCTGCAATGAGTGCCACTGTCAGAACTAATGCAACTATATGGTTATAAGTTACACGCGTGAACAGCACTACCAGCAGGCCTGGCACAAACAGCGATAGAAAAAATTTTGTTACCATCGACTCCATATACTTCTCCCCTTACTCGACAATCAACAGCCCCAAGCGATGATGGTCATGGCGGAAGACAACATGCTGGCGCAGTCGGACTTCCAGGTTGTGGTCGATTACTTCCAAACGGCAATGGGCCGCATTCAACTGAATGGCTTCATACAGTTCCGTTTCATTCGTCACAATCGTCCCATTTACTTTGCGGATAATTTCACCGCGCACAAGCCCCATTTTCTCCGCCGGCGATCCCGGCAATACATCGATGATCATGACTCCCTGTGCTTGCGGTGTTACGGCATAGTTTCCACTGCGTTCTTGTTGTGCAAAATACAGCGAAATGCCCGCACGGACAACGGCAGCTGCGGCCAGTGCAACAACGGCCATCGGCAGCCATACCAGTCCAAATAGCGCAAGAACAATGGTCATCACAGAAAGCGAAGCAATTGATTTGGCTATACGAGGATATAAATACAATGGCAATGTTTTATGGCTGCGTCCTTGAAAACCGAAAACAAACGGAAACAGGATAAACGAAAACGCAGTTTCTCCGATCGGCAATTGCGGCCAGTACGGTGCATATTCGGACACCATTCCACCCGGGACCACCAATATGACTGGAAGCAGCCACAGCCGGCGTGAAATATAAGCAGCAGCGCGCAAGCCGCGAGCTGATTTATGCAGGCGCGGTGAGGCGGCAGCGGCAGCAGATTTGTCGACCATCCGGCTCTCGATAAATAAGACCAGCCCAGTAATCAATGCGACTGGAACAATCCATCCCGAGGCAAACGATCTTCCCGCCATTTTGGCAAATCCTAGATCGATGCTCCAATTGTTCGCCTGGAACAGCCAAACGGCCAGTGATGCAACGCCTGCCAGGTAAACAAAAGAAGCAGCATGATAAAAGCCCGTCAGCATAACGATTATGCTGATGACGCTAAGCGCGATCAGCCATTCGACCGGAACGACGAGACCTGCCGCTGCAATGACAATCGACAAAACAAACGCAGGCAGCAGTGCATCTTTTATCGAGCGTTTAAACTCTGTTCCACCATAGACAATGCGTGTCCGGAACAGGCGGCGTTCTTTTTTGACTCGGAAATATCCGAGCATTGTTGCCGCAAATAATGCAACATAAA
>JASKZU010000343.1 GCA_030147455.1 Planococcus sp. (in: firmicutes)
TCTTTTGCGCCGATGGTAGTTGGGGGCTTCCCCCTGTGAGAGTAGGACGTCGCTGGGCCAAATCAGACAAGCCGTTGCCGGTATAACCGGCAGCGGCTTTTTTGTGTTGTGTAAAAAAGCAGATTAATTAATAGAAGAAGCGGGAAAGGAATAATGAGGTGAGAATTATGAAAGCAGGCTTGTATGAAGTTAAGACGATCAATCAAAGGACGGCTCTACTCGTTTCAACCGATTCTGATGAACAGTACACTTATCCGCTAAATGATTTCACACACAACGTTAGTGAAGGTGATGTAGTCGAAATTTGGCAAGAAGGCATCCGCTGGAAAACTAGGTATGTTGAAGAAAAAACTGCTTCCGCCACTAGCCATACCAAGGATTTTATTAAACGCATAATGGAACAGGAATAGGAAGTCTCGGGAGTTATCCCCGAGGCTTTTTCTATCCGAAACTAACTATTTGAAATCGGCAAAACGCTTAGGTATAATAAAGTCAAATATAGTCAAAGTCAGTCATTGACGCATTTACACGCTAATGAGGTGAAAGCAATGCGGAATATTTCAGACATTATTGAAGGTTATTTGAAGGATATTATCGAAATAAGCGATAAGGATCATATTGAAATCAAAAGAAACGAAGTGGCTGAAAAATTTCAATGTGTTCCTTCTCAAATTAATTATGTAATCAATACTAGATTTACAGCAGATCGAGGATATTTAGTTGAAAGTAAGCGTGGCGGCGGCGGGTATATCCGCATCAGAAGAATTCGCCTTCATGAAAAATCAGATTTACTTGCTCAAATTATCGAGCGGCTAAAAGAAGGCGCTTCTCAAACCGTTGCAGAAGATATTGTTTTTAGGTTGTTAAGTGAAGAAATGATTTCAAAGCGAGAAGCGAAGCTCATACTAAGTGCTGTTGATCGCTCAACGCTTCTTTTGCCTCTTCCGACGCGTGATGAAGTGAGAGCAAGAATTTTGATAGCCATGTTGTTTACTCTTCGATATCAGTCAAGTGGGCAAGGAGTGATCAAGTGATTTGTGAACAGTGCGGAGAACGTCCTGCTGCAGTAGTTGTAAAACAAAACTACCAGGGCCATATAACCGAAAAGCATCTTTGCCAAGTGTGCGCATCAGGAAGCCACAGCAGCAATTATTCGTTTGATCAAGATCCAATGGCCATACACAATCTATTGGCTAACTGGTTTCCAAAGCAACAGGCTGCAGTAAGCCCAATCAGAAAGGACGTTCCTGCGTGTCCTTCATGTGGATTTACTTTTCAAAGGTTTTTGACTCTTGGGAAGTTTGGGTGCGCAGAATGCTATAGCACATTTTCTCCTCAGCTGACGGAGATTTTAAAAAGAGTGCAAAATGGGAATACAGAGCATACAGGGAAAATTCCTGCTTCTTATGGAACGACTCTAAAGATTAAAAAAGAAATTGATGAGCTTCGTAAGCAAATGCAGCAGGCCATCCATGAAGAGAATTTTGAAGAAGCTGCCAGTTTACGAGATCAAGTAAGAACATTGAATGCACAGCTTGAAGGGGGTGGGGACGATGGCAATTGACCGTTTCCTTCAACCGCGGGCGAGCAGCTGGATGGCGAATAATGGTGAGCATGTTGATATTGCCATGAGCACACGGATTCGGCTGGCGCGAAATTTGGATGATTTTAAATTTCCTTATGCTTTTTCAGAAGATGAGGCATTAAAAGTAGATAAGGCCATTTCTTCGGTTTTAGTTGATAAAGGAAAAGAGTCCGGTTATGAATTTACCCATATCAGCATTGAGGAATTAAGCGAATTGCAGCGTGAAGTTTTAGTTGAAAAGCATTTGATTAGCCCGTATTTGGCAAACAGCCGTCATTCAAGTGCCGTACTATTGTCGGATGAAGAAGAACTGAGCGTCATGGTCAACGAAGAAGACCATATGCGCATACAGAGTCTGCAATCCGGATTTCACTTGCAAGAAGCGTACGAAGCAGCGAATCAAATCGATGCACTTTTAGAAAAGCATTTATCTTATGCTTTTCATGAGAAGTTTGGCTATTTAACCAGTTGCCCAACGAATACAGGAACAGGAATGCGGGCTTCGGTCATGCTTCATTTGCCGGCCTTGACGATGTCTCATCAGATTAACCGAATCATCCCAGCTATATCCCGTCTGGGAATGGTTGTCAGGGGGATTTACGGCGAAGGCAGTGAAGCACTTGGAAACGTTTATCAGATTTCCAACCAGGTAACTTTAGGTAAGTCAGAATATGAAGTGCTGCAGGATCTGCAAAACATGACAGAACAAATCATTGAGCAGGAAAGGCGAGCAAGGGAAGCTTTGATGGACAACTCAGGGCTGCTGCTGCAAGACCGTATTTACCGGTCGCTCGGTGTTCTGACGCATGCTCGGCTTTTAACGACAGAAGAAGCTGCAACTTGCTTGTCCAACGTTCGCCTAGGCATTGACCTGGGGATGATCACCGATGTAGATATGTCGATCTTAAATGAGTTGATGGTCTTTATGCAGCCTGCATTCTTGCAGCAGTATGCTGAAAAGCCATTAGAAGCCAGAGAGCGCGACGTAGCCCGGGCAGAGTTGTTCAGGGAACGTTTAGCTGATAACGGGATAAATATAAAAGGAGAGGATTTTGCATGATGTTCAACCGATTTACACAACGCGCACAAAAAGTACTTCAATTGGCTCAAGAAGAGGCCATTCGCATGAAGCATGAATCTATTGGAACAGAGCATATCCTGCTCGGGTTGATTCGTGAAGGCGGTGGCATTGCAGCAAAAGCGCTGGAAGCTATTGAAGTCAATACACAATTAATTGAAGATGGCGTTAAAGAACTTGTAGGAGTCGGCGAAAAAGATGTTGGCCCAATCGTTCACTATACACCGCGGGCGAAAAAAGTCATCGAATTGTCGGTGGATGAATCCCGCAAGCTTGGCCATTCTTATATCGGAACAGAGCATTTG
>JASKZU010000217.1 GCA_030147455.1 Planococcus sp. (in: firmicutes)
TATACAGAAGATGACGCACCGCTTGCACCGTCTGTTTATGTGCGAGATATGATTAAAACCGTGAAATCTGCTTCTGCAGAAGCGGATTTCCCGCTGCCGGAACTTTGGATCGAACCGGGCCGTTCGCTGATTGGAGATGCAGGTACGACACTTTATACAGTCGGCTCGATGAAAGAAGTACCGAACACGCGGCGCTATGCAGCGGTGGACGGGGGCATGTCGGATAATATTCGCCCGGCGCTTTACGGCGCGAAATACAGTTCGCTGCTGGCGAACCGTGCCGATGAAGCGGCGTCGGAAGTATATACAATCGCCGGCAAATGCTGTGAATCAGGCGATAAGCTCATTGAGGAAGCCCATTTGCCGGAAGTGGCGATTGGTGATATTCTCGCGGTATTCTGTACAGGGGCATACGGCTATTCGATGGCCAGCAATTACAATCGCATCACGCGGCCTGCTGTGGTCTTTGCAGAATCAGGAAATCATCAAGTGGTCATACGCCGCGAGACCCCGGAAGATTTGATCAAAAACGAAGTAGGCTATATGCAGGAGGAGGCAACACGTTGAGAAAGCAAAACATCCTGTTGTTTGGTTTCATTCTCCTGATGGCGCTCGGCTGGGGCATTGTCTATTGGCTGTTTTTTGCGCAGGACGCTATCGGCTGAACTTTGGCAGAACTTGAGTTATTAAGGTTTTTATAGTAGTATGGGTGAAGCTGCTTTTAAGATGAAAATGAGGGATTAATCATGTTATACAGATATAAAAAATCATTTGAAAAGATCGCCATGGGCCTCTTGTCGTTTATGCCCAAAGAGCGTGAACTGAAAAAGCTGAAGCAGACCATGCACGTTTACGAAGAAAACCCGGAATGGCAATTATTCTTATGGAAAAAAGAGGATGACTTTGTCGGGTTGCTCGGTGTGGAAGTCGCGGAAGATCATTACACTGTCCACCATGTGTCCGTAAACCCTTCCCACCGCGGAGACGGAATCGGCCATGAGATGATCGATAAAATACAGGACATCATGCAGCACCGGGAAATGCGCCCGACCGATGATACGAAAGCTTTCCTGAATAAATGCCCAGTAAAAAAAGGCGGCCTTTAATTCTTAAAGGTTCCGCCTTTTTTTCTGTTGTCTGAGTTCAATGATTTCTGTCCGGTCACGGAGACGGTGCTTGTGCATTAAGTAATAAGCATCGTGTGAAGGGGTCTCGTAGCGCTGTTTCTGCAATTCGACCGCACGGCTTAATTCTCCGTCAAGCAAAGGCAAGTCCTGGTGTTCATAAGGACTGCGGTCCGTTACCCGTTGGATCGAAACAGTCAAAAGCTGGACCAGTGTCTGGTGGTCAAAGCCTTCTGTCCAAATGTTGTCTTCTGAGAGTTTGGGCTTGGCGCGGATAAACGAGCGCAGAGCGCCCGGGAAGTTGCTGCGCCGCCAGTGGTACATGCCGACGGCCAGTTGAATCCACCCGGTCAGCGGATGGGTTTTATCTTTCGGCGCAATTTGCTTCCAGTATTCCTCGCCGACTTCGTGGCATTCGAAATAATCATGCTCGTCGTTAAAATGGATAATGTATTGCAAAAACAATGGATGGGTGAGCGGGTGCATTTCAATCCCCTTTCTTTTATAATTGCTAATAGGAATATGAACAGTCAGGTGGTCAAAATATGTCTTATGAAGTGAAAGTAGAGGCCTTCGAAGGCCCGCTTGATTTATTATTGCATTTAATTCATCGTTTGGAAATTGATATTTACGATATTCCCGTTTCTCAAATCACTACACAGTATATGGAGCATATTCGCGCAATGCAAGTGCTCGAACTCAATGAGGCAAGCGAATACCTGGTGATGGCGGCAACGCTTCTTGCCATTAAGAGCAAAACATTGCTGCCGGTTCATGAAGGCGAACTGGAAGAAGTCGATTACGAGTTCGAAGAACAAGACCCCCGGGACGAACTGGTGTCGCGTTTGATCGAATACAAAAAGTTTAAAGAAGCTGCGGCCCGGCTGAAAAAAATGGAAGACGAGCGGGCGGTGCTGTATTCCAAAGCACCGGCCGATTTATCGGAACTGGCCGAGCATCCGGGAGCTGTGGACATCGACGCCAATGCGTACGATATGCTCGGAGCGTTCCAGAAACTGCTGCGCAGAAAGCAACTAAGGGCGCCGCTGGCAACGCGTGTAGCCCGGCAGGAAGTATCAATCAAGCAGCAGATGGGAACGATGGTCGGGCTGTTAAAGTCGAGCGGCGGGCGCGCGAGCTTTTCGGAGTTGTTTCCATCGGACGACCGTGCGGTTCTCGTCGTTTCGTTTTTATCGCTTCTTGAATTGATGAAGCGGCAAGTTGTGAAAGTGGAACAGCAAAAAAACTTCACTGATTTGTCGGTGGAACTAAGAAAGGAAACGTGGCAAGATGAAGAAGAACCTGACGGCCAGAATTGAAGCCTTGTTGTTTGTGACCGGAGACGAAGGCTTGAGCTTCAGCCAGCTGCAATTTTTGACAGATGCTTCTGAGGAGCAGCTTGTACAAGCGCTCTCAGAACTGCAGCAAGGATACAAAAGCCAAGATCGCGGCATCTTGCTGAAAGAGTTGGCAGGAATTTATCATTTAGTAACCAAACCTGAAATGGCCGAGTCGATTCAGAAATTGGTAGAGAATCCAAGTGTGCAATCGCTATCTCAGGCGTCTTTGGAAGTTCTCGCCATTGTCGCCTATAAGCAGCCGATTACACGTGTGGAGCTTGAGGACCTGCGGGGCGTGAAAAGTGAAAAAGCGCTGGCTACGCTTGCGGGCAAGGGCTTAGTCAAAGAATGCGGGCGTGCAGAAGGCACCGGGCGCGCAATTCTTTACGGCACCACGTCGGAATTCCTGAATTATTTTGGGCTCAACAGTTTAGAGGAGCTTCCTCCATTGCCGGAAGATATGGCTGACGACGCAGAAGAAGAAACAGATCTCTTTATGACCAAATTTCAAGAAGCATTTCAAGAAGAAGTAAAGGCATAACCGCTTGAAGAAGAGGCTGGTGTGACGGACCGCCTCTTTTTGTGTGGAGCGATGCGCTGTCTCTTTCACCGGAATTATGCGATAATTCCGGTGAAAGAGACAGTTGATAATGAAACATTCGGAGTACACATAGCCGATATAAGAATAGATGGGGTGAATGGA